>CAYUME010000328.1:0-5977 GCA_964445475.1 uncultured Planctomycetia bacterium | reverse complement strand
ACGACGGCCGGCGGGACGGGGTCTGCCGGGAACGGCGGGGACGCGGGCGACATCTACATCGACGCGGACAACGGCGCCATCTACAACTCAGGCTCGATGCTCGCCACGGGCGGGACGGGCTCGGCGGCCGGTGGAATCGGCGGGTACATGAACATCGACTGCAACCAGAATAGTAGCCGCACCCACTTCATCAATTCCGGGACGCTGAACACGTCCGGCGGGAACGGTGGGACGGGCAACGGCGGCAGCGCGGATTATATTGATTTCTATGTTAGCGATGGGACCTTCCGCATTGCCGGCAGCATGATCGCCCGCGGCGGAAATTCGACGGGCGGGGTCGGCGGCGCAGGTGACTATATCTACGGTTACAATAACAACGGAGACATGCCGTACAAGGAGAGCTGTGCGGTGGGCGCCGACATCAATACGAGCGGCGGCAACGGCACGACGGGCGGCAACGCCGGTTACGTGCAGATCTACGATGAAGGCTGGCAGGTCACCGGTCCCAATACCGAGCCCTTCTACATTGTCGGCTACACGCAGATCAACACGTCGGGCGGGAACGGCGCCACCAACGGCGGCAGCGCCAACTGGATCGAGTTCTACAACGACTACGGCTGGAACAGCGGCTCCATCGCCGCCAGCGTCCTGTGCAACGTTCCGCTGACCGCCATCGGCGGCAACGGCGCGAACGGTACCGGTGGGAACGGCAGTTGGGTGTATCTTGATAACTACTACGATTACGTTCCGCAAATCCTCAACCGCAGTGTCAGCGTCAGCGGCGACATCGACACGCACGGCGGTACCGGGACGACGACCGGCGGGAGCGGCGGAAACGTCAGCTTCTACTCGGCATGGGTTATCGAGAACTCCGCCGACATCAACACCTCCGGCGGTACCGGCGGAACGGGCAACGGCGGCAGCGACGGCGGTATCTGGATGCAGTGCTACGGCTCGCTGTCGAACAGCGGGAACCTGACGAGCGACGGCGGTTCGAGCACGTCGGGGGACGGCAACGGCTCCAGCCAGTGGATCTGGATGTCCGGCGCCACGGTCCGGACCTCCGGCAACCTGTCGGCCGACGGCGGCAACAGCGTCACCGGCACCGGCGGGGACGGGGACTGGATCTACATCTGGAGCGAGAAGGGCTCCTCGTCCGTCAGCGGGTCGCGGACCGTCAGCGGCGGGACGGGCCTGACGGCAGGCGACCCCGGGCACGTCATCATCGACGGAGTCTCGGCGGCCCCGGTGCCCTAGCTGCAAGTGACGACATGACGCGCACGACCCGATGGCCGGTGCGGGGGATCGTCCCCCGCACCGGCCGCGGTTTTTTCCTAAAGCAGTGCAGTTTTCGCCACCAACACACCTTGACGCAGATTCCATCTGGATAGCATTCGAAGACGTTCCAAGGAATACGGGGTGATCTTTGGTGTCTTGGTGATTTCGTGGTGAGATCCGGGGTGAGAGAAGGAGATTCTTTCATGACACGCTGGTTGATCGGGATCTGCCTTGTTGCGGTAACTGCGGGAGTCCTCTTCCGCTACCTCAGCCATTCCGACGACACGGTCACGGACCGCCGCGACACCGACCACGCCGCCTACCCCGCCCCGCCGGAGAGCCCCGAGGTGAAGGCGCTGCAGGAACGGCTCCTCCGGGACGACACCCTGGCGCCTCCCCCAGCGGATGCGTCCCCGCCGGTTCAGAGAACCTACAGGCTGACGATACAGGCGATCGAGCGGGGACAAGATCCCTTGCTGGAGAAGGCACTCGACAATCAGGGGCTCAGCCAGGAAGAAATCACGCGGGTGGCGGCCGACATGCAGCGGCGGATGCAAGAACGGCAAAAAGTCGCCCGCCAGCGCAAGGAGGAGGATCACGGTCGGGATCGAAGGAAACTCGACGAAGAACGGGCTCAAGAGATCATGGAACGCGAGGCGCGCTCGGCTTGGCGCGGCCCAAACCGGCCACCCGGCCAGAGACTGGTCGCCCCTCTGGACCTCGGCCCGGCCGTCACCTTCGAAGAGGACGAGAATCCGAACAACGCCCAGCCGCCGCCCGCCCTGCCGGAGTAGCATGGAAGAGCGGTAATAGAGGCCAGTGCGAGAGGCAGAGCCAGGGGCGGGTCTCTGGAAGCGAGAGGCCAGAGCCGGGCGTCTCGGCGTGAGTCCAACCCGTTTCCGGGTCAGCTTGTCCCCCCTGTTGACACGGATTCCACGGATTCAGGGAGTCACGGCTCGGGAAGAGATTTCGCGGATTATTCAGGTGTTCTGCGTACTCTGCGTGGTCCGCGGGGGAATCTGCGTAATCTGTGGAAATCTGCGAAATCTGTGTCGAGCCCCTGGATAAGACTTTGCATGGGAAAATCATACTGGGCTGACCTGTGCCCGGCACGTTGCGTCATCGGCTCATCCAATTCGTGAAACCGCCTTTGTGCTTCTTCGTGTCTTGGTGACTTGGTGGAGAGAATCCGGTCGGCGTCTTTCGCGTCTTCGGCGGTGAATTAAATCCAAGACAATCTGCGTAATCTCCACGCGATCTGTTTCAACCCGAATCTGCGTAATCTGCGTCACGCCCCGGAGAAAACTTTGTCCGAGAGAGGGCCATCTGGGCTGACCTGGCCGCCCAGTGACCTCGGAGATTAATTAAATTAACTTACGGCGACTTGCCGACTGCGGGCGGCCCGACCTGCCGGAATAGCGACGATGGACTTGATAAGAGGCCGGAGGCGGTAGCCGATGCGTGAGCGGATCCCGTCTCCGGGACAGCCTCTCCCCCGGAGCGAGTTCCCCCTGTTCACACAGATTACGCAGATTCGGGCGGTCACGGCTCGGGAAAGGATTTCGCAGATTGGATTAGATGTTCTGCGTCATCCGCGTGCTCCGCGGGCCCAATCTGCGTAATCCCCGCACGAGCTGGCTCCACCCGAATCTGTGGAAGAGGTATCCCCCCGGGCGTTTCGTTCCATCGCTTGAGATTTGGGAGTTTGGATTTCATTTTGGATTTCGGATTTTGGGGTTAGGATTTCTGCGCCCCTTGGGTTGCGGCCCGGCCGCGATGTGCCCTTGCAACTGTCACCCGAGCCGTTCCCCTTCAGCATTCCCCTTCCATTCCCCATTGCCTCTTCGAATCGATTTTGCTAGCATTCTGCCCGATCGCAGTCTGGATTGTTTTCCTTGGCGTCCTTGGTGTCTTGGCGGTTCACCCACCATGAGCTGGGACACGCTCCGCGACCTCCGCGCCCGGTGGACCCGCCGCCACCTCCTCGGCCTCGAGGAGCTCTCCCCCGCCGAGATCCGCACCGTCCTCGACGCCGCCGCCCTCTTCAAGGCCATGCCCGACGAGACGCTCCGCCAGGGCGCGCCGCTCCGCAACAAGCGCGTCTTCACCCTCTTCCTCGAGGCCTCCACCCGCACCAAGACCTCCTTCGTCCTGGCCGCCCGCCGCCTCGGCGCCGACCTCGTCGACTTCTCCCCCGCCTCCAGCTCCCTCATGAAGGGCGAGAGCCTCAAGGACACCGCCAAGAACATCGAGGCCATGGGCGTCGACTCCGTCGTCATCCGCCACCCCGCCGGCGGCGCCCCCCTCTACCTCTCCCGCCTCCTCAAGGCCAGCGTCCTCAACGGCGGCGACGGCGCCCACGAGCACCCCACCCAGGGCCTCCTCGACATCTTCACCATCCTCGAGGAGAAGAAGACCGTCGCGGGGCTCACCGTCGCCCTCGTCGGCGACATCGCCTTCAGCCGCGTCGTCCGCTCCAACCTCCACGGCCTCACCAAGCTCGGCGCCCGCGTCATCCTCGTCGCCCCCCCCACCCTCATCCCCGATGGGATCGAGCGGCTGGGCGTCGCCGTCTCCCACGACTTCGACGCCGTCCTCCCCCGCTGCGACGTCGTCATGTGCCTCCGCCTCCAGCTCGAGCGCCAGCAGGCGGGGCTCCTCCCGTCGATGCAGGAGTACATGCGGCTCTTCGGGCTGGACGAGGCGCGCATGAAGCGCGCCCGGCCCGACGTCCTCGTCATGCACCCCGGCCCCATGAACCGCGGGATCGAGGTGACCAGCGCCGTGGCCGACGGCGCCCACTCCGTCATCCTCCGCCAGGTGACCAACGGCATCGCCGTCCGCATGGCCGCGCTCTACCTGCTGGCCGACCGGTGAGGAAACGGCTCGGGTGTCAAAATGAACGGGTCGCCCGGGACGCCCTGGCGGGGCGACCCGTTCATTTTGTGATCGAACGGATCGGGTGAGGGATCATGCCCAAGGGTTTCGCCCTCTTCGCGCTTCTGTCGGCAGCCTCCTTCGCCGCCCCGGCGTCCGCGGCCCCGCTTCCCGCCCCCGGCCCCGACGGCTGGATCCCCCTCTTCGACGGCAAGACCCTCGACGGCTGGACGGGCGACCCCGCCATCTGGCGCGCCGAGAACGGCTACCTCTCCGGCAAGACCGACAAGGTCGGCCACAACACCTTCCTCGTCTGCGACCACCCCTTCGCCGACTTCGTCCTCGAGCTCGACTGCATGCTCATCAAGGGCCCCGGCTTCACGAACAGCGGGATCCAGTACCGCTCGAAGGTGCTCGACCCCGCCACGTGGGTCGTAGGCGGCTACCAGGCGGACATGGGCGAGGGGTGGTGGGGCGCCTGCTACGAGGAGCGCGGCCGCGGCGTCCTCTGGAAGCCCGCCGAGGCGGCGACGAAGGCCGCCAAGCCCTACGACGCCTGGAACCGCTACGCCATCGAGGCGAAGGGGACGACCATCCGGCAGACCCTCAACGGCGTCCTCGCCGGGTCGCTCGACGACCAGGACGCGGAGAAGCGCGCCGCCTCCGGCGTCATCGCGCTGCAGTACCACAGCCCGGGCGGCTTCGAGGTGCGCTTCCGAGATATACGGATCCGTGTGACAAAATGAGCGGTTCGCCCGTGCCGCCCCCGCGGGGCGAACCGCTCATTTTGTGACTCAACAACGGAGCTCCGCTTGTCCATGCCCACTTTATTGATCAAGAACGCCCGGATCCTCGACCCCGCCCGAAAGATCGACGCGGAGGGGTCGATCCACGTCGTGGACGGGGCGATCGCCGCCGTCGGCGCCCCCGCCTCCGCCGGCGCCGACCGCGTCATCGACGCCAAGGGGCTGCTGGCCGTCCCCGGCCTCGTCGACATGCACGTCCACCTCCGCGACCCGGGGCGCGAGGACAAGGAGACGATCGCCACCGGCGCCGAGGCGGCCGTGGCCGGCGGCTTCACCTCCGTCGCCTGCATGCCGAACACCACGCCCCCGCTCGACCAGGAGGCCCTCGTCCACTTCGTCGCCACCCGCGGCGCCGAGGCCGGCCTCGCCCGCGTCCACCCCGTCGCCGCCGTCACCAAGGGTCAGAAGGGCGAGGAGCTGACCGAGATGGCCAACTGCGTCCGCGGCGGCGCGGTCGCCTTCTCCGACGACGGCTTCCCCGTCCGCAGCTCCGAGATCATGCGCCGGGCGCTCCAGTACGCGAAGATGGTCGGCCGCGTGATCATCCAGCACGCGGAGGACCGGGACCTCACCGCCGGCGGCGTCATGAACGAGGGCCCGGTCGCCACCCGCCTGGGCCTGCGAGGCATGCCGCGCGTGGCCGAGGAGATCGTCGTCGCCCGCGACCTCGCCCTCGTCCGCGTCACCGGCGGCCGCTACCACGTCGCCCACGCCAGCGTCGCCGAGACGGTCGAGCGGATCGCCGCCGCCAAGAAGGAGGGGCTCCCCGTCACCGCCGAGACGGCGCCGCACTACCTCCTCCTCACCGACGAGGCGCTGGCCGGCTACGACCCCGTCTTCAAGATGAACCCGCCGCTCCGCACGGCGCGGGACGTCGAGGCCCTCCGGGCGGCGCTGCGCGACGGCGTGATCGACGCCATCGCCTCCGACCACGCCCCCCACACGATCGAGGAGAAGGAGCTGGAGCTCGTCAACGCCCCCTTCGGCATCGTCGGCCTGGAGACGACGCTGGCGGT
>CAYUME010000327.1:4622-5995 GCA_964445475.1 uncultured Planctomycetia bacterium | reverse complement strand
CGGCGAAGGCGGCGGGGTTAACGGCCGGCACGCCGGTCGTCGCCGGCGGCGGCGACGTCCCCGGCTCGATGCTCGGCTTCGGGATCGTGGGGCCGGGCGTGACGGCGGACGTGACCGGGACGAGCATGCTCCTGGCGGCGCATACGCCGAAGCCCCTGCGGGACCCCTCCATCCAGAACCTGCGGCACGTCGTCGAAGGCTGGATCCCCTTCACGATCCTCGACTGCGGCGGGATGAGCATGAAGTGGTGCAAGGACCTCGTCTCGTCGGCGGCGGGGCGGGACGTGTCGTACGACGAGCTGATCGCGATGGCGGGGAAGGCCCCCCCCGGAAGCGACGGGCTGCTCTTCTACCCCTACCTGCTCGGCGAGCGGCGGGCGGAGAACACGGCGGCGCGGGGCGGTTTCGTCGGCCTGAAGCTGGGCCACGCCGCGCCCCAGCTCGTGCGCGCCGTCATGGAGGGCGTGGCGCTGGCGACGGGAAAGGACCTGGACCAGTTCCGGCGGCTCGGGCACGACGTGACGCGGATCCTCAGCGTCGGGGGGGGGACCCGGAACGCGCTCTGGAACCGGATCAAGGCGGACGTCTTCCGGGTGCCGGTAGAGATCGCCGACGAGCCCGAGGCGGGGATCAAGGGGGCCGCGCTGCTGGCGGCGGCCGGCGTCGGGCTCGTGAAGGACCTCGCGGCGACCGCGGTCGCCCGGCGGGCCGCCGGCTCGGTCGTCGATCCCGACCCCGCCGCCTTCCCGGCCTACGGGACCGCTCAAGCGGAGTTCAACCGGGTCTACGGACGCCTGCTGGGGTTCTGGCCGGCGTGAGGCGCGAGCGGATTCAGCCGACCAGACGCCCAGGGCGCCAGGCGGAGGTGCCGGGCCGGTTCCAGGGGCGCCCTGCGGCGCGTGGCGAGCCCTTCCGTGGCGTCAGGGTGACGCAGCGGCTTTTCAGGCCTGGCGGTGCGGTCGTCCCGGAGACTACACGATCCCATGACCCCCTCCGATCTGACCCCCGCGACGGAACCGACGTTCTACTTCGTCGGCGTCTCCACGACGAAGTCCTCCATCATGAAGGTCTTCCCGGCCTGGGCGAAGCACCTCGGGCTGGGCGCGCCGCCCATCCGCGGCGTCGACTGCCGGTGGCACGACGACCCGGCGGTCTACCGGCGCGTCGTCTCGTTCCTCAAGTCGGACCCCCTCTCGCTGGGCGGGCTGGTGACCACGCACAAGATAGACCTCCTCGCGGCCGCCCGGGGCGAACGGCCCGGGTACTACACGCGCTACGGCCACCCCAACTTCGCGGTCGTCGAGCGTAAGTTCGCCGCGCTCCACGGCGGCGAGGACGCGGTCCTCTTCGCCTCCGGCATGGCGGCCCTCGCA
>CAYUME010000327.1:0-4612 GCA_964445475.1 uncultured Planctomycetia bacterium | reverse complement strand
CTTTTCGATGCGCTCGATCCCTATGCGCAGCGGCTGGGAGAGGTGAGCTGCATCAGCAAGCGGGACGGGCGGCTGATCGGGCACGCGAAGGACCCGATCACCAGCGAGCTGGGCCTGCGGGCGATCGTGCCGGACGACTACTGGGCGAGGACCGGGGCGCACCTCTACCTGATCGGCGCCGGCGGGTCGAGCCTCGCCCTGACGATGGCGCTCCTGGAGCGGCCCGCCGCCGCGCGCCCCGCGCGGATCGTCGTCAGCAACCGCAGCCTCCCGCGCCTGGAGGAGATGAAGCGGATCCACGCGCGGGCCGGCGGCGGCCTCTCCGTCGAGTACGTCCATGCGCCCGACCCGGCGGGAAACGACGCCGTCCTGAAGACCCTGCCGCCGGGATCGCTTGTGGCCAACGCGACCGGGCTCGGCAAGGATGCGCCGGGGTCCCCCCTGACGGACGCGGCCGTTCTCCCGGAGGACGGGATCGCCTGGGACTTCAACTACCGCGGCGACCTGCGCTTCCTCGCCCAGGCCCGCGCCCAGCAGGCCGCCCGGCGCCTCCGGGTCGAGGACGGCTGGGTCTACTTCATCCACGGCTGGACGCGCGTCATCGCGGAGGTCTTCGGGATCGAGATCCCGACAGCGGGTCCGGCGTTCGACCGGCTCTGCGGGATCGCGGCGGGCGTGCGGTGACGGGAACGCATGGGACGCCAGGCCGCCAGGATCGCCAGGGAAGGACGCCCAGGAGCAACAGATGAACATCAAGCCGGGGACGTCGTTTCTCCATCCCTTCGCCGTCGGGATCGATCTGGAGGCGGGGGCGATGCGGGACGCGAAGCGGCACCTGGTGCGGCGCGCCTCCGACATGCGGGGGCACTATGCCGACGCGGCCTCCCTCGACGCCCTGGTCCGGTCCGGCGACCCCGTCCACTACGAGGTCTCCGAGACGCCCGTCCCGGAGGAGGTCGGCCACCTGATGTACTGCATCAGCCTCCTCCACCCCGGCACGGTGGGGACGGAATGCTTCATGACCAAGGGGCACTACCACACCCGCATCGAGACCGCCGAGATCTACCTCTGCCTGCGGGGCGAGGGCTTCATGCTGATGAAGACGCCGGAAGGCGAGGGGCGGGCCGAGCGGATGGCGCGCGGCCGGATGGTCTATGTCCCCCCGTACTGGGCGCACCGCTCGGTCAACACCGGCCGCGAGCCGCTGGTCAGCTTCTGCGTCTATCCGGCCGAGGCGGGGCACAACTACGGGGACATCGAGACCGAGGGATTTCCCCTGCGAGTGTTTTTGCGGGAGAACCAGGTGGTCGTGGAGCCGGCGCCGGCAAGATGAGCGCCGAGGCGACGCGGGGCGGCCGAGCACGCGCACGTGAGCCGCTCCGTGGGCCGCGCGCGCGCGCGTTCCCGATCCCGGCTGTTTCTGCCGGTACCTTTTCGTGGAATTCACGTGGCTTCCCCTCGCGTCCTCATCACGTCCACCTCGTTCCTGGACACGCCGGGCCGCCACCATGACGTCCTGGCGCGGGCGGGGCTCGAGGTCGAGCGCGCCCGGGGGCCGCTTCCGGAGGCGGCGATGCTCGGGCTCGTCGGGCCCTTCGACGGGATCCTCTGCGGCGACGACGCCCTCTCGCGACCCGTCCTGGTGAAGGCCCTGCCGCGGCTCCGGGTGGTCGCCAAGTACGGGGTCGGAACGGACCGGATCGACCTGGAGGCCGCCCGCGCGCTCGGGATCCCGGTCGGGAACTGCCCGGGCGGCAACCAGGTGGCCGTGGCGGAACTGGCGATCGGCCTGCTGCTGGCCCTCGTCCGGAACATCCCCCGGGAGGACGCGATCGTGAAGCGGGGGGAGTGGACGCGGCTTCCCGGCCGCGAGCTGGCGGGGAAGACGCTCGGGATCCTGGGCCTCGGGCGGATCGGGAAGGAGATCGCGCGACGTGCGGCGGCCTTCGACATGGCGGTCTGCGCCCACGACCTGTACTGGGACGACGCCTTCGCGGCGACGGCCGGCATCGAGCGGAAGGCCTCCGCCGAAGCGGTGCTGCGGGCTGCGGACGTCGTGTCGCTGAACATGAGCCTGACGCCGGAGAGCCGCGGATTCCTGGACACGGCGCGGCTGGCCCTGCTCAAGCCCGGTGCGGTCGTGGTGAACTGCGCGCGGGGGGCGATGGTGGACGCCGCGGCCGTGGCGTCGGCGCTGCGGGAGGGGCGGCTGGGCGGCTACGCCGCGGACGTCGTCGATCCCGAGCCGGTGACGCGGGAGAACCCGCTCCTGGGCGCGCCGAACGTCGTCCTCACGCCGCACGTCGGGTCCCGGACGATCGAGAGCGTGGAGCGGCAGGCGGGCATGGCGCTGGAGAACCTGCTGCGGGGGCTGCGGGGCGAGCCGCTGGCCACGCCGGTCGCCGTCACGCCCTGCGCGATCCGCTGACCGATCCACGCTCCACGCTGGACGCGCTACGCTTCACGCGATCCGATGGCCTTTCCACTCCCCCGCGGGTCAGCGGCGTCCACCTCGATCTCGTAGAGAAGATCGTCGCGGCAGATCGTCGTGGCGGTGCGGACGAGGGGGAGCGGGGGGATCCCGCGGCCGGCGGCCCACGCGTCCAGGCGCGGGAGGTCGCGGGCGTCCTTGAAGTAGGCTGTGGTGCGCGTCACGGCGGCCCAGCCCATCCGTCGCGAGGAGAGGATCCTTCCGACCACCTCCATGGTCCGCGCGATCTGCCCGTCGACGTCGCCGAGGCGCTCGGTCCGTCCGTCGGGGGCGATGCTGGCGGTTCCCGAGACGAGCAGGCGGCGGAGATCCGGGGCGGCGATCTCGACCGCCCGGCTGAAGCTGCTGCCGTAGGCGGGTGCGGGCCCCTGAAGGGGGGAGGGGATCTCGCGAACCCGCACGGTTCCGCTCCGGGGGCGCACAGCCCAGGCGCCGAGCGCGAGGGCGGCCCCCGCCGCGTTCCGGCCCGCGACCCCCGTGCTCGCCGGGACGACCCCGTTGAAGACGCCCCGTTCACGGTAGAAGGCCGTGCGCGCGGCGTTGAGCGGCCCGTACCAGGACAGGATGTCGTCGAGGAAAAGCCACGTCCGCGCCAGGGCGGACAGGCCCAGGCCCGCCTCGGCGAGCACCGCGTCGAGCCGTTCGAGAGCCGCGCGGGCCTGGTCGGCGGGGGGGGCGTCGACGTCCGGGGGCGTCAGGTCTCCGGCCAGGAGGTGTCGCGCGGCGCCGTCGTCGTAGACGCGCGCCACGGGAGTGCCGTCCCGGCGGATCGTCTCCACCGCCGCGCCGCCGACGGCCAGGACGTGCATCCCGTCCAGGGGCCCCGCGGGGCGCGAGCCGATTCCCTCGATCCAGGTCACCGGCCAGTCGAGGGACCCGATCAAGGGAAAGGAGAGAATCGCTGCGGTTGCGGCGGGGGATCGCGCCCGGGGCGGGGCCCGGCGGCCGGACGTCAGAGCGACCCGCGGGAGATGAATCGGGTCGGTTCGAGCTGGACGCGGGGGGCGGCGGGGTCGAGGATCTGCCGGACGGCCTTTCGGCCCATCGCGGCAAAGTCGACGGAGATCACCGACATGCCGGGCTCCAGGACCGCCTTCATCGGGGTGTCGTTGTAGGAGAGGATCCCGAGGTCGCGCCCGATCCGGAGGCCGTGGCGGCGGGCGGCCTGGATGAGCGACACGAGGTCGGAGTCCTCGATCACGACGTAGGCCTCGCCGGCCCGGATCGCGGCGGGGTCGAGCCGGTCGACGAGGCGGTGCGCCAGGCGGCGGGCGCGGCAGAAGCGGCGGAAGGCCGGCGGGATGACCGGCGGGTGGTGCTTGTCCGGGGGGAAGACGAGGGTCACGGTGCGGTAGGCCCGGAAGCGGTCCGTCGCCGACGCCAGCGCCGAGACCATCGCCTCGTCGTGGCTCTGGAGGATGGACGCGCAGCGACGCCCCGAAAAGTCGACGTCGATGTCGAGGAGGAGCAGGCGGCGGGGGTCGACCTCGGTCAGGGCGCGGCGGACCGCGGGGTGGGGGAAGGCCATGACGACGTACCGCGTGTAGCGGCCTCGCGCGTCGTCGAGGACCCGGCAGAAATACTCGGGCCGGAAGTGGTGGAAGTAGATGTCGAGCTCGAGGCGCCCGTCGGCTTCCGCCCGCATCGCCTCGTAGAGGATCTCCTTGTAGGGGGTCAAGGCGTCGAAAAGCAGGAGGACGGGGGCGGCGCCGGGGAGGCGGTCGGCGGCGATGGAGAAGCCTTTGCCGTGGGCGGAGAGAAGGACGCCCATCGCCTTGAGGCGGTCGTAGGCCTTGACGACGGTGTCCCGGGAGAGGGCGTGGGCTCGGCAGAGGGCGTTGATGGAGGGGAGTCGGTCGCCCCGGCGGAGCGCACCGTCGCGGACGCGCCGGCAGACGGCGTCGACCAGCTGGCGGTACTTGGGGACGGCGGACCGGCGGTCGACGCGGAGGAGGGCGGGATCGGGGTCGCGGCGCATGCGGGGCTCCCGGCGGGGGAACTGTTCTGTACTGTTATGCACATCGATTCTAGCCGTCGGGGCGCGGGGCGTCAACCGGGAATCGGTCCGCGGATCACGCAGGGAGGGGCCCGCAGATCACGCGGATCACGCAGGGAGGGGCC
>CAYUME010000326.1:4240-6018 GCA_964445475.1 uncultured Planctomycetia bacterium | reverse complement strand
AACTGGCAGATCAAATGGACACCGCCGGCATGCCGGGGCTCGCCCGCGAGTCCGGCCTGGTCATGACCATGCCCCTGCTCGGCGCCATCGACGTGGGCACCAACGCCCTCCGCCTGGCCATCGGGAAAGCGGACGGCCCCGGCCGCCTGGAGGTGGTGGAGAGCGTCCGCGAGCCGGTGAGGCTGGGGGCGGACGTCTTCGCCACGGGCGCGATCTCCGAGCCCGCCCTCGAGGCCGCGGTGTCCGCCTTCGTCCGTTTCCGGGCGCTGCTCGACCGGCGCGGCGTCCGCCCGCGGCGCGCGGTGGCCACGAGCGCCCTCCGCGAGGCGAGCAACCGCGACCGGTTCCTCGACCGCGTCCGCGCCGCCTCCGGGATCACGGTCGAGCTGATCCCCCCCGACGAGGAGGCGCGGCTCGTCTGCCTGGCCGTGGCGGAAAAGGTGAACCTCGGGGGCCGGACGGCCCTCCTGGTCGACATGGGCGGCGGCTGCGTCGAGCTCAGCGTCGTCACCAACGCCCGGATCCTCGTCTCCGCCAGCTTCCAGCTGGGGGCGCTCCGCCTCCTGCAGCAGCTCCGGGAGCCGAACGACGACGAGGCGCGCTTCGCCCGGATGGTGCGCGAGTACGTCGACGCGGCCCGCGAGCGGCTCCACCAGGAGATCGGGCGGCGGACCTTCGACCTCTGCGTCGGGAGCGGGGGCAACATCGAGAGCCTCGCCGATCTCGGCCGGGCCCTGATCCGCAAGTCGGACGGCCCCCTCGCCGCGGACGAGCTGGACGCTATCGTCCGCCGGCTCGAGCGGACGCCCCTGGAGGAGCGCGTCCGCCGGCTCGGCCTCCGACCCGACCGGGCCGACGTGATCGTCCCCGCCGCCATCGTCCTCCAGCGGATCCTGACGTGCGCGAACGTGGAGTCCCTCCACGTTCCGGGCGTCGGCCTGCGGGAGGGGATCCTGCAGGACCTGGCGCAGGCGCTCGACGACACCGCGCGCCGGCTCCCCCGCCACCAGGTCCTCGACACAGCCCTCCAGCTCGGGCGGAAGTTCCGTTTCGACGAGGCGCACGGCACCCAGGTCGCACGCCTGGCCGCGATCCTCTTCGACGAGACCCGACCGATCCACCAGCTGGACGACGACGACCGGCTCCTCCTCGAGGTGGCGGCCCTCCTCCACGACATCGGCTTCCTGGTGGGGGCCAGCGGCCACCACAAGCACGCGGCGTACCTGCTGGCCGCCTCGCCGCTCGTCGGACTGGATCCCGCCCGCCGGGCGATCGTGGCCAACGTGGCCCGCTACCACCGGAAGGCCTTCCCCAGCCTCGTGCACGAGTCCTACCGCGCCCTGCCGCCGCGGGACCGCGTCACGGTCTCCACGCTGGCCTCCCTCCTGCGGATGGCCGACGCCCTCGACCGCGAACACGCCGGGCGGGTCCGCGCCGTCCGGGTAACGCACCGGAAGCCGCGGCTCGACCTGACCCTCGAAGGGAACGGAGATCTCCTGTTGGAGAAGTGGGCGCTGGCCCGCAAGTCGACCCTCTTCGAAAGCGTCTTCGGCATCCGGGTCGGCCTGCGCGGGGCGGATCCCGCCACCGGGCCGGTAGGGAGAGCGGACGACACCGGCACCACGCCGGTTCCCGCCTCCGCGGAGACGGAAAGCGACATGCCCGACGCGGGACGGGGGCCGGTTGCGCCGGCGATGACGACCGGCGACGCCCCCTCCGGCCCCCCCCCCCCCCGGGTGTAGGGTACCCCCACAACACCCATAAACAGGATATACAAC
>CAYUME010000326.1:0-4230 GCA_964445475.1 uncultured Planctomycetia bacterium | reverse complement strand
AGGATTTACCGAGCCAATCTCCGAGCCGGAGGTCCGGCCCCCGCCCGCCCGGGATGTCGGAGACCCCCTGCACCCCATGAACCTGTATCTCCTCCGTCATGGAGAGGCCGCCGACCGCGGCTCCGTCTCCCGGGATCGCGACGACGAGCGCCCCCTTTCGGACGAGGGGCGGCGCCGCGTCGGGCGCGTCGCCCGCGGCCTCCGGGCCATCGGTGTGGACGTCGACGTGATCCTCAGCAGCCCGCTGCTCCGCGCCCTCCAGACCGCCCAGGCCGTCGCCGCCGCCTTCCGGCCGGGGCCCCGCGTCGAGTCCACGCCCCACCTTGCACCGGGCGGCAGCGCGACGAAGCTGTTGGAGCTGATCGCGTCCCGGCACGGCCGTCACGACGGGGTGCTCCTTGTCGGACACGAGCCGGACCTCGGCGCCTTCGCCGCCAGCCTGATGTTCGGCGAGGCCATCCCCTGTCTCCGCCTCAAAAAGGGGGGATTGGTCCGGCTCTCCGCGTCCCCCCCCTTCACGTCCCGCTGCGCGGAGTTGCTCTGGCTCCTGACGCCACGACAACTCATGGTGCTCGGAAAGGCGTGATGGAGCGCCATGCAAATCCAGCTCATTTGAGCTGACGGGGCGCAACCTGCCAAGCAGACTGATCTTGCTCGATTCGCGTTCTTAACACAAAACGAATGCGATCCGAGCGCCATCTTAACAATATATTAATAAGAAGGGGGTGGTCGCAGGACGGTACGTCCGTAGGGAAGCCGGACGCGCCGACGGATGATGTGCTCAAGGGTCCAGGAGGAGGGAGTCGCAATGCGCAGAGTGATACTCCATCTGCAGGTGGCGGGAGTCCTCGTGGCGGCGGCGGGATGTGGGGGGGGCGGCGGGAAGGGCAACACGATCACCATCAAGGGCTCCGACACGATGGTGATCCTCGGCCAGCGGTGGGCCGAGACCTACATGCACCACAACGCCGGCGTCACCGTCCAGGTCACCGGGGGCGGCTCGGGGACCGGCATCGCCGCGCTCATCAACGGCGGGACCGACATCTGCGAGTCCTCGCGCCCGATGAAGGACAAGGAGCGCGAGCAGGTCAAGAAGCGCCACGGGAAGGACCCGAAGGAGATCCCCGTGGCCCTCGACGGCGTCGCCGTCTACGTCCACGAGAAGAACCCCCTCCCCGCCATCGCCCTCCCCCAGCTCAAGGCCCTCTACACCGGCAAGGTCAAGGACTGGAAGGACCTCGGCGGGCCGGCGGGGCGGATCGTCGCGTACAGCCGCGAGAACAACTCCGGGACCTACGTCTACTTCAAGGAGCACATCCTCGGGAACGAGGACTTCGCCGCGGACACCCAGACGCTGCCGGGGACGGCGGCCGTGGTCAACGCCGTGAGCAAGGACCCGGCCTCGATCGGGTACGGGGGGATCGCCTACAGCTCGGGCATCCGGGCCCTCCCGGTGAGCAAGGACGGGACGGCCCCGCCGGTGGCCCCCACGCTGGCGACCGTCCAGGACGGGACCTACCCCGCCTCGCGCGAGCTCTACTTCTACACGCTCGGCGAGCCCGCCGGGGCGGTGAAGGCCTTCATCGACTGGACCCTCGGCGACGAGGGGCAGAAGGTCTGCGAGCAGGTCGGGTACTATCCGTTGAGGAAGATGAAATGAGCCCCACCGGGACGCCGCTCGCGGGTGACGGGGAGGCGCCGCGACCGCCCGCCGGGGTGCCGGAGCCCCCCCGAGCGTCGCTGGCCGGGCACGGCCGGGGGAACCTGGCGGACCGGGCGGCGGCCGGGGCCATCCTGTCCGCGGCCTGGCTGGCCATCCTCTCGCTCATCCTGATCTTCGTCTTCATCGGGAAGGAGGCGGTGCCGATCTTCACCTCCGCCGAGGTACGCGAGGAGGCGGACCTCGACCGCCTCTTCCTGCCCCAGCCGGCGAGGCCGGGGGACCCGGCGTTCGCCTGGCAGCCGGTCTCGGAGACCCCCAAGTACTCGCTCCTCCCCCTCCTGGTCGGCACGCTCAAGGCGACGGCCATCGCGATCCTCATCGCCATCCCGCTCGCCGTCCTGGCCGCGCTCTTCTCCTCGGAGTTCGCCCCGCCGTGGGCGCGGGAGGTGATCAAGCCGGCGATCGAGACCCTCGCCGGCATCCCGAGCGTCGTCATCGGCTTCTTCTGCCTGATGGTCCTCGCCGGCTGGCTCCAGGGCGCCTTCGGGTGGACCTTCCGCCTCAACGCCGTGACGGCCGGCATCGGCCTGAGCCTCGCCGTCATCCCGATCGTCTTCACGGTCTCGGAGGATGCCTTCACCTCGGTACCCCAGGCCTACCGCGAGGGGTCGATCGCGATGGGCGCGTCGGCCTGGCAGACGGCCTGGCGCGTCGTCCTCCCCGCCGCCTCCCCCGGGGTGCTGGCCGCCTGCGTCCTCGGCTTCGGGCGCGCCGTCGGCGAGACCATGATCGTCCTCATGGCGTCGGGGAACGCCGCCGTCCTCTCGCTCTCGCCCACGGACTCCATCCGGACCTTCTCGGCGACGATCGCCGCGGAGCTGGGCGAGGTCGTCGTCGGCAGCGCCCACTACCATGTCCTCTTCTTCATCGGGGCGTTCCTCTTCGTCCTGACGTTCCTGACGAACCTCTTCGGGCAGTGGTGGGTCGGCCGGCTCCAGAAGAAGCTCCAAGGTGCGGCATGAACCGGGGCACGCGGATCATCGGCTGGCTCTTCACCTCGCTGACCGGCTTCGCCTGCCTGGTCATCGTGGCGATGGTCGTCGTCATCCTCGGGAACATCGCCCTCCACGGCGTGGAGCGGCTGAGCCTCGACTTCCTCTTCAAGTCCCCCGAGTCGGGGATGACGGGCGGGGGGATCTTCCCGGCGATCTTCGGGACGGCGGCGCTGGTGATCCTGATGACGATCGCGGTCATCCCGCTCGGCGTAGCGACGGCCGTCTACATGCACGAGTACGCGCCGAAGCGGTCGCGCCTCGTCCACCTCGTGCGCCTGGCCGTCCAGAACCTCGCCGGCGTCCCCGCCATTGTCTTCGGCCTCTTCGGCCTCGGCTTCTTCATCGAGTTCGTGGGGCGGGGGGTCGACCGCGTCCTCTACGGCGGGGAGCTGGTCTACGGCCAGCCGGCGATCCTCTGGGCGGCCCTCACGATGGCGCTGCTGACGCTGCCGACCGTGGTCGTCTCGACGGAGGAGGCGCTCCGGGCCATCCCGCAGGCCTACCGCGAGGTCGCCTTCTCCCTCGGGGCGACGCGCTGGCAGGTCCTCCGCAAGGTCGTCCTCCCCCAGGCGGTCGGTGGGATCCTCACCGGCGGGATCCTGGCCATCAGCCGCGGGGCGGGGGAGGTCGCGCCCATCATGTTCACGGGCGCCGCCTACTTCCTCCCCCACCTCCCGACGCGCCTCAACGACCAGTTCATGGAGCTGGGGTACCACGTCTACGTCATGACGACCCAGTCGCCCGACGTCGAGGCGACAAAGCCGATCCTGTACGCAACGGTGCTCGTCCTGCTGGCGCTCACGTTCGCGCTCAACTTCGCGGCGATCCTGATCCGGTCGCGGATCCGGCGCCGGCTGCGCGCGGGACGATAGGAAGAAACCGCCGATGAACGCGGATGAACGCCGATACGACCTGATCCAGGAGACCGGCCCGGGATCCCGGTCGTCCCGGGAGCCCCGGGACGACGGCGCCCCGGTCCCGCGGCCCCCCGCGGCGTCCGCGGCGGCTCCTCCCGCCCCCGTCCGCCTGCGGGTCGAGGGGCTGCGCGTCCGCGGGGCGGGGGGCGAGATCCTCAAGGGGATCGACCTCGAGGCGCCGCGCGGGGAGATCCTCGCCGCGATCGGCCCGGCGGGCGCGGGAAAGACCACCTTCCTCCGGTGCCTCAACCGGATGGTCGACCTCGACCCCGACCTCGCCGTCTCGGGCCAGGTCTTTCTCGAGGGGGAGCCGCTCCTCGGCCGCCCCGTGGACCTCGCCCTCCTCCGCCGCCGCGTCGGGATGGTCTTCTCGGTCCCCATCCCCCTGCCGATGACGATCTACCAGAACGTCGCCTTCGGCCTGGCCATGGACGGGCTGGGCCGGCGCCACCACGCCGAGCGGGTGGAGGAGGCGCTCCGGGCGGCGGCGATCTGGGACGAGGTGAAGGACCGCCTGGACCTGCAGGCCCGGCGGCTCTCGGGCGGCCAGCAGCAGCGCCTCTGCCTGGCCCGCATTCTGGCCGTCCAGCCGGAG
>CAYUME010000325.1:0-6026 GCA_964445475.1 uncultured Planctomycetia bacterium | reverse complement strand
CAGCGGGCCTGCGCGTAGACCGCCGGTTCGTGCTCACGGTGCCAGCGGACCTTGATGCCGATCCACGCGGGGTTGGGCGCGCTGCCGGCCCGCGCCGCCAGCCGGTCCGCGTCGGGCCGGCTCCGCAGCGCCGCGGCCTGCGCCCCGCACCGCTTGTCGCACCAGAGCTGGACGCGGGCGGTCGTGACGCGCCCGTCCCGGTCGACGCCGACGGGCCCGTGCATCTGGCCGCAGGCGGCGATCGCGGCGAGGTCGCCGGGGGCCGTCTTCGTCTGTTCGAGCGCCATCCGGACGACGCGGCAGGTCTCCTCCCACCAGCCGTCCGGGTCCTGCTGGGCCCAGCCGGCGGCGGGACTCTCCACCTCGTGCTTGAGCTGGGCGATGCCGAGGATCGCTCCGTCCGCGGCGACCACCGCCGCCCGCGTGCTCTGCGTCCCGATGTCCAGCGCCAGCAGCCGGTCCGGCATGGCATTCCCCTCCCCCTCGTCGGCGAAGCGTCTTGCGGGATGAGGGGCGGCCCTCGTGGCCGCCCGGACGTTGCCTTCGCGGTTTCCGCCGTCGACGCGCCCCGGCATGCGAATCCGGCCGACGACATCCGGGCGGGGACACCCGCCGTAGCGCCGAAGGCGCGAAGGGGAAAGCCCCGCCCCTCAGAACCGCATCAGGACCTTCACCACCTCCCCCGACTTCACGGCCGCCAGGGCGTCGTTGATCTTCTCGACGGGGAACCGGTGGGTAACGAAGTCGGCGGCCCTCAGCTTTCCCTCGCGTATCCAGTCGCAGAGGGGCTTCTGGGCCTCCCGCTCGCGCCAGCGCGTCGGCCACTGGTGGACGAAGAGGTTGAAGTTGTAGGGGCCGGCGGCCTTGTCGAGCGTCAGGGTCTTCGCCGCGATCACGCCGTAGATCCCGATCGTGCCGCCGAGCTTGATGAGAGGGAGCGACGCGTTCGCGATCGCCTCGTTCCCGACGGCGTCCACGACGGCGTCGAGCGGCTTGCCGCGCCGCGTCGTCAGCGCCTTCAGCTCCGGCGCGCCGGGGGCGAACGTCTCGTCCGCCCCCATGGCGCGGGCGCGGTCCCGCTTGGAGGCGACCGGATCGACCAAACCGATCCAGCCCAGGCCGAGCAGGCGGCAGAATTTCACGAAGCTGAGGCCGACGGGGCCGGCGCCGAAGATCAGGACGTCGTCCGTCGGCCGGAGCTGGAAGTCCCCGATGCCGCCGTAGACCTCGCGCCAGGTGCAGAGAAGGGCCGCCTCCTCGGCGGGAATGTCGGGGTCGACCGCCCGCTGGATCTCGTAGCACTCGAACCAGCCATGGGCGGCGTCGGCGACGCCGTCGGCGACCATGGCGTCATGGTCGTTGGCCAGGGCGTACTCGCAGAAGCCGCCCCACCCGGTGGCGTATTTCGGATCGGAGAACTCGAAGAGGAGACTGCCGATCACGCGGTCGCCCTTCCTGAAGTTCCGGACCTTCGCCCCCGTCGCCTCGACGATCCCCGCCCCCTCGTGGCCGAGGATCAGGGGGTACTGGTCGACGCCCGGGAAGTGGCCGGCGACAAGCTTCCCGTCGGTGGCATTGCAGAGGGCGGCGACCTCGGTCTTGACGAGGGCCTGATAGGGGCCCGGGGTGGGCGGGTCGAGCGTCACGATCTCCACCCGGCCCGGTGCGACGACGGCGACGGCTCTCATGGCTCCCTCCTCGACAGCGCGTTCCCAGGTGGACACGCCTCGTGGTTCGATACGATTCAAATTGCAGGTTGCTCCCCAAGGGTCGCAACCTGCAAATTCAAATGTCACTCACCACTAGGCCAGGCTGTTGCCGACCGCCACGCAGACGATGCCGCCGATGAGGACGGCGAGCCCCACGGCCAGCCACGTCTTGCTCGACGCGTCCGCGTGCTTCCACTCGCCGGTGGCGATGCCGAGGCCGTTGCCGATCAGCAGCGAGCCGGACTGGAAGATGGCGAAGCCGACCGACGTCCCCAGCGCCCCGAGCTTCCAGCCGCCGATCCCGTAGAAGAAGATGCAGAAGAAGTGGCCGGCCGCCATCAGGAAGGCGAAGAAGAGATTCCGCCCCGACCCCGCGTTCCCGAATCCCGACCAGGTCTTGTTCTTGAAGAGCAGGACGACCGAATACGCCACGCTGGAGATCATCCCGCCGAGAAAGACCAGCGTCCAGGTCGAGAGGCCGGCGATCCACGGGGGGTTCCCCAGCTGCTCCGAGGCCTCCGCGATCCCGCCGACGGTGTTCCCGATGTGGAAGGCGATGTTGAGGCCGGAGGAGAGCACGCCGGCGACCACGCAGACCCCCAGGCCCAGCCGCATGCGCCTCCCCGGGGAGCCCCCCTCCGATCCGGCGCCGCGCTGGGACCGCTCCCGCAGCACGCCGGCGTACCCGTTGATCGCCACCCCCACGATGCAGACGAGGATGCCGCCGATGACCAGGAGGCCGGACGGGGTCAGGGCGAGCTCGGCGTTGCCGAGGAAGAAAGGCACCATGGACCCGACGAGGGCCATCGTCCCCATCGTCAGCGAGTACCCGAGCGACATGCCGACCATCGAGAGGCCGGTGCCCCAGCAGCAGAATCCGCAGCCCCAGAGGAAGCTGAGGGCCAGCACCCCGAAAAGGACCCCGCCGGAGATCCCCGCGTATCCCGCCCAGAGCCCCTTGACCGTCAGGGCCGCGAAGCCGACCGGCACGACCAGCATGGCGAAGACGAAGAACGCCCCCCACGTGTTCTCCCAGGCGTAGTTCCGGATGAACTTCGAGGGCAAGGCGAACGTGCCCAGGAAGAGCGCCCCCACCATCGTCCAGGCGACGCCGACGAGTGTGTTGTCCATCGTCCCCTCTCCTCCCAGGATTCCCCGCGGCTCCCGAAGCCCCGCGTCACCGGGCGCCGACCAGCTGGAGCACGGACATCGTGTACGGCCTGTCGTGCTTCGTGTTGACCTTGTCCGGCCCCGTGACCTTGTCGAAGCAGGTCACGACGAGCATCCCGTTCCAGACGATCGGCTCGCCCGGCTGGTCGAGCTCGCCGCGGGCGCCGTCGGAGTCCGGGCTCTGGGCGATGCGGCGGACCGTCGCGTCGGGCGCCACCACGGCCACGGCGTTCTCGGAGAAGTCGGCGACGTAGAGGTTGCCGGCCGCGTCGATGCAGATCCCGTCGGTCGTCCGCATCCGGGGCAGGTCCTTCGCCCAGACGACGTTGGACGTCGCCTTGCCGTCCGCGCCGATCGCGATCTTGTGGATCGCCCCGTCACCGAAGTTCCCCACGTACAGGGTCCCGGCCTGGTCGAAGACGATGCCGTCGGCGCCGTACTGGCAGTCCTTGTTGAGGGTGACGAACGTCGTCACGATCTGCGGGTCCGCCAGGGTGTTGGTGACCCGGACGTTCGTGTCGTCCAGCTTGAACCGGTCGACCGCGCTGACGAGCAGGCCGGAGGGCTGCTTCACCCGGGTCATCAGGCTCTGGGTGACCCAGGCGTGCCCGTCCCGGATGCGGACGCCGTTGGGATGCTCCATCCCCTCGGCGACGACGGTCGTCTGGACGACGCGGTCGCCCTGGATGCGCAGCCGCAGGATCCGGCCCCGCGGCGCCCCCTTCTCGCTGCCGGTCCACCCCTGGTTGTCGCAGACGTAGAGGTCGCCGTCGGGACCGAACTGGATGCCCATGGGGCAGGCCACGCCCGTCTCCGGGAGGACGGGGACCTCGACCCACTTGGCGACCTTGCGGTCCTTGCCGATCCGGAGCAGGCAGGCGGGCTTGGACGGGTCGGCGTAATTCGGGCAGGCGACGATCAGGTTGCCCTGCGGGTCGACGTCCATCCCGTCGGGCGTGGGGGCACAATCGGGAAGGAGGGCGAAAAGACGGGGCGTCTGAAGCCCCCCCGCGTCGGGCGCGGGCGATCCGGTCCCCGAGCAGCCGAGCATCGACGCGACCCCGATCCCGAGCACGGCCCCGACGACCGTCCGGCCGGCACGTTGAACGCGCGACATGAGTCCCCCCTCTCAAAAGGCGAGATCCAGGATCCGCCACCGTGGAAAGACACGGACGCTTGTCTCGGGCCCCCGACGCGCCCCGGAGGCGCCCTCCCCCCCGGGGATTCGCCGCTACGCGGGCTTCACGCCCCCCGCGTCCTCGTGGCCGAGCGCCCGGGAGATCTCGCGGGCGGTCTCGAGGATCTTCGCGCCGAGGTCGCGCCGCATCTGCTCGGGCGTGTAGTGGAGCGTCAGCACGGACGTCCCGATCACGCCCACGACGCGGCCGGTGTAGTTGCGGACGGGGGCGGCAAAACAGATGCAGCCGCCGGCGTACTCCTCGATGTCCACCGCGCAGCCCTGACGCTGCACCCCCTGGAGCTCCCGGCGAAGCGCGGCGGGATCGGTGATCGTGCGGCGCGTCTGGCGCTCAAGGCCCGCCTTGGCCAGCTGTGCCACCAGCTCGTCCCCCGCGCCGGCGAGCAGGACCTTGCCCGGCGCGGAGCAGTGGAGGGCGTACCGCCCACCCACCTTGCCGGAGATGTGGGCGGGCCGCGTGCCGTCGAGGTGCTCGAGGTAGAGGACGCGGTCGCCGTCGAGGACGCCGAGATAGATGCTCTCCCCCGTCGCCTGCCAGAGGGCGCGCAGGGGGGCCGCGGCGGCCACCATGAGGTTCATGCGGCTGACGGGCTTGCTGAGGTGGTGGAAGGGGCGCAGGCCCATCCGGTAGGTCGGGGGACCGTCGTCGTGCCTGATGACCCAGCTCTCCCTGTGGAGCGTCTGGAGGAGGCGGAAGACCATGCTCTTGTTGAGGCCGAGCGCCTGGCCGATCTGCGAGACGCCGAGCGGCTGCTCGGCATCGCAGAGGAGCTCGATCAGGCGCAGGACCTGGCGGACGGCGGGGACGTCGTAGCGGGCGTCCGCCCCTTGGGCGGGGGCGTCCTTCGGCGCGGCGGCCGGCGTGCGGGCCATGGCGGTCCTCCGGGATCCTGCGGCGCGGCGGGGCGTCCGGGCCCCGCTGTTTCACCGGGAAAATATTTTATATGTAAAACATTGTTTCATATTATAATCGCACGTTTCGGGATGGCAAGCACTTTTTCACGAATCGCGCAGGGGCATGAGACCGGATTCTCACCACGAAGACCCCAAGACGCGAAGACGCACAAAGACGGAATGGATGGCGGAAAGGCAGGAGCGGGTGGCGGGAGGACGGGCTACCACCCCGACCGGGGCTTGCCGTCGCAGGGCTGGTCGATCGGCTCGATGGCGCGCGCCGGACAGCGCGGCTTGCACTCCAGACACCCGGCGCAGCGGTAGAAGTCCACCCGGGGCTTGTCTTCGGGGGACTCGCGGAAGAACGTCTTTATCGGCCCCCCTCTCCTCAGACGGGCAATGTGCCCGTGAAGCGGTCCCGAGACATCGGATGCTGGCCAAAGTTCCGAATTCACCGCTCGCTACTTCCTTCAAACCCGAAGTTCCACCTGTGCTCGCCTCCGCCACTCTTCACGACAGACAACCGGGCCAGCCAAACGAGACCGAAGAGCAGAGCCACCACGAGAACCAGCGTCACGCAGCCGTAAACGCTGCGCGTCCACCCCGGCGAGTTGACCGAGGATACGCCCGCTGGACGAAGCATCCGACTGAACATCGAGCAAACCCAAGGCCAGTGCATCACCACATGGGCTAGCAGGAACAGACCGACTCCTACGGCTAGCCAGAAGTGGATACTTCCCCATTCATGACGCCCCATACCCAGCAACTGGAGCCGCCCCCCGGTTCCTGGCGGCATGACGTACCGCATGATCAGGCCGGTGGTCACGAGGAAAATAGCATTCAGGAAGATCGCGAGATCCACGAGGAAGTTGAGCCGGTTGCGTTCCATGGCGTACATCCCAGGAGACTCGTGGACGAGCGCCTTCATCATCA
The DNA here is from genome assembly GCA_964445475.1 of uncultured Planctomycetia bacterium. Classification (GTDB taxonomy): domain Bacteria; phylum Planctomycetota; class MHYJ01; order CAYUME01; family CAYUME01; genus CAYUME01. Next base: position 122 of record CAYUME010000325.1, on the reverse strand, counting down.
CAAGACGCCGTAAACGTAGACGAGCGCATAGTAGATCCCGACCAGGATGAACGCGACGCCGGTGATACCCCGCGCCCATTTCTCGACATGCCCGACCGCGTTGTAGGCCGAGCCGATCCGCT
>CAYUME010000324.1:0-6029 GCA_964445475.1 uncultured Planctomycetia bacterium | reverse complement strand
GAGGGGGAGTGGTGGATGGGGATGGAGGAGGTCTTCCACATGGAGTGAGGGGGGGGCGAGGCGTCCCCCCACCGGAGCGCGCCTGCACGCCGAAGCCCTGAAGGGGCTCCCGCCGAGCACCCGACTCAGGGCGTGAGCGTCCGCGCGCCCCGGAAACCGACCTCCGGGCTGCGGATGCCGGGATCTTCCTTGGCGCGCGACGCGCAGCGGGCGTTCTCGGGGAAGTTGAACCAGGACCCGCCACGCTGGACGCGCAGGGTCCCCTTGCCCGGCCCCTTGGGGTTCTTCGTCTCGCCAGAGGCGTAGGCGTTGTCCTGATACCAGTCTGCGCACCACTCGCGCGCGTTCCCGGCCATGTCGAGAAGCCCCCACGGGCTGGCCCCGTTCGGATACTGGCCGACCGGGGTCGTGAGCTTGATCTGGTTCTTGGCGTTCGACAGGGCGGCGTCCCACTCGTTGCCCCAGGGCCACTTCCGGGTGTCGTTGCCCCGCGCCGCACGCTCCCACTCGGCCTCGGTCGGGAGACGCTTGCCCGCCCAGGCGCAATAGGCCGCGGCATCGACGTAGCTGACGTTGACGACCGGATGGTTGTCCATGACCTTCCACCCCGCCGGCGGGCTGGGCGCCTGGTGCCCCGTGGCCTTGCAGAACTGGAGGAATTGCGACCACGTCACCTCCGTCTTGTCCATCAGGAACGCGTCGCAGTAGACCCGGCGGCTCGGCTTTTCGTCGGGCTCGCCTTCCCCGCGGCTGCCCATCTGGGTCCATCCGCCCGGGATGAGGACCATCACGGACTCGTCCTGGAGGATCCGGTACTCCTTAAAGCCTTTTTCACTGGTTTGGTTGAACTGCATCCCCGGAGGAATGTCCGCCGGGAGGTGAAGGTCCATATCGGCCTTCAGCTTGGTCATGCGCGGGTCCTGCGGCTTCATGGCATAGGCGCTTTCGATCTCCGAGCGGGCCTCGATCCACTTGTTCTGCTGGGTCAGGGCCTCCACCCGGTTCAAAAGCACGTTGAAGGCCAGGTCCGCCCCGCACTGGGCGATCAGGGCGTTGACGCGCTCCAGCTCCTGGGGCGTGCTGAGGGCCGGCGTCTCCTTCGCGCGATCCAGGATCTGCTGGAAGGCGATCTTGGCCTGGTCGCCGTTTCCGTCCCGCATCGCCTGCTCGCCTTCCTTCAGCAGGGCCTCGATCTGCCGCCGCCCCTCGGCCTGGCGGGCGTCGGCCTCGGCGGCCGCCAACGCCTCCTCCTTGCCGGTCCGGGCCTCCTCGGAGTCCTTGTAGCCGAGCGCGGCCGTGTAGGCCTCGGCCGCCTCCTTCCACTTGCGGTTCCGGGCCAGCTCCTTCGCCTTCGCGAGGTACTCCTTGTGGCGGGTCTCTTCCATCTCGCGGACTTTCCTCTGCTGGAGATCGATCTGGAGCTTCGCCTGGAGGGACTTTCCGGCCTTGTTGTCGGGGTCGAGGGCGAGCGCGGCCTCGACCTTGGCGAGGGCCGCCTCCACGTCGCCGGCCCCGCGGAGGGTGTCCGCTTCCGCGAGGGTCTCGACCACGCGGTCCTTCCGCTTGATCTCCAGGTCCCGCTGGCGCTCCAGCCGCTCCTGCTCCGCCGCATCCCGGGGCGTCACGGGGGGGGCGGAGCCGGAGTCCTCGGAGCCGCCGCCCGACAGGAGGAGAACGGCAACGACCGCGACCACGAGCCCGGCCGCGACGCCGGCGATCAGCGCGATGGGGGGCTTTTTCGCCGCGGTGGCCGGCCGCGTCGCGGTGGCCGCGTGCAGCGCGACGGCCGGGACGCCCGCGGCCCGGGCCGTCGCGAAGGAGGTTCCCCCCGCCGGGACCCCCGCGGCGATCTGTTCGAGGGCCCGGGCCAGCTCTTCGGCCCGACCGTACCGCATGTCCCATGTGTGGAGGGTCTTCCAGACGACGTCCTCCACATCCCGGAGGACCGGCTTGATGTTGGCCAGTCCGCTGAGGTCGGGTTGCTCGTCCTTGAACTGAAGGAAGGCGGGATTGTCCCCTGTGATCATGCGGTAATAGATGGCCCCGAGCGAAAAGACATCCGTGCGCGCGTCGGCGGGCTTGGCATTCTCGTCTGACCGCTCGGGCGCCGCGAAGGGGTCCTCCGCGGGGTCGTTTCCGGAGAGCCGGCCCAGGCCAAGGCCGGTGACCTTGAGGGTCAGGAGGGTGCTCTTGCCGTCCGGCGCCGGTTTGCTGACGATCTGCAGTGTCGACGGGGAGAGCTTCCCGTGGACGAGTCCCCGGCGGTGCGCCAGCGCGACCGCGTCGACCGCGGGGGCGAGGAACCGCGCCGCCTCGTTCACCGGCAGCCGCCCCTGGCGGGCCAGGAACTCCGCCAGGGAGACCCCCTTCAGGTGCTCGTGCACGACGAAGGGCCGGCCGTTCCACTCCCCGGAGCCCAGGAGCTCCAGGAGGTTCGGGTGCGGGATGCCCATTGCCGTCTGCACTTCGCGCAGGATCTTCTCGCTGTCGCGGCTGAAGGCGCGCACGGAGGCCTTGTCGGCGGCCGCCGGCCGGAGAAACTGCAGCACGACCTCGCGGTCGTGGAACTGGTCCATGGCGCGGAACCGGGACGCCCCCTCGTGGGTCCCTCCGCCGGCGATGATCCGGTAGCGATCGAGCACCACGACGCCCGGCGCCGGGTCGTTCGACGACGGCACGGGCGCAGGGCCGCCTACGCCCGTCGGCTTCTGCGGGTCGCCGGGCGGCAGCGGGGACTTGACGTCGAGCGGCGACCGCACGTTCGCCCGGGTCAGCGGGCGTCCGCAGGACTTGCAGTAGCGCCCTTCGTCCGGGTTCAGCACGCCGCAGTGGGGGCAGTACATGGACCGATTCCGTGGAATTGAGATGAACTAATCCGACTCGTCCGGTACGAGAGCAGGCCGCACCACCGATCTCATGGGCCCGTGGGGATGTCGCCTATCTTCAAGCGGATCGTTTCCTCGGTCCGCTCCATTGTTTGTCCGCCCGTTCCACCGATGACGGTTTTTTCCACGTGGACGATCGCCGACAGGTGCAAAACGAGATTCCGCGCCCCCTCGGGGACAAAAAAGCCGAGACCGCCGCAAATCTCATGTCCCGGCTGGAGGGATAGCGCCGTCTGGCTGCGGGATGCAGCCCCTCCCGTCAGGAGGATGTTCCGTCTCAAGGTGCTTCCGGTCAGGGGTTCCACGAAGTATCGGTCCACTTCTGAGTAATTGTATGTGTAGAGGCGGCGCCAGTAGTCCGCGTAAAGGGCGTTCGGGTGGACGAACCGCCGTTTCTCGGAGTCCTCGAGCCAGGAGTCGATCAGAATGCCGCCCGCCTTGTTGGTGAAGACCACCTTGGCTTCCAGGACGAGAAGCCGCTTGGACACGTCGTAATTGACGATGGGAAACTCGATGGCCCGCTGGCCGATCTCGCGAGACAGTACGGTCCACCGAACCAGCTGGCCTTCCATGAATTTGCAAACGTCCCGGTGGCCGGAATTGCGGAACTTGATCTGCTTCACCATCCAGGGGACAAACTCGTTGGCCGCCTTGGCGTCCAGCATGGCGGAAAACATGGCAGGGGTGACCGTCGAGGGCGTGGGGGGGGGCGGGGAGGGCGCGGGGGGGGCCGCCACCGGGGCTCCCGTCGCCGGTGCGGCGGCCGGTGCGGGAGGGACCGGGGCCGGGGGGGCCGGGTGAGGGACCGGGGTCACGGAAACCGGAGGGGAGTCGACCTTGACCGGGACTGGCGCGGACGCGGGCGGCGCGGGCGCGGGCGCCATGAGGGCCGCCGCTTTCGCTTCGACCTCCGCCTTTCGGTCGCGCAGCCGCTTCACCTCGGACGCGTATGACTTCTGCAGCGTTTCGAGGCGGTTGCGGGTCTCCTTGTTCTCCCGGATGATCTTCTCCTGGGTCTTGTTCTGGACTTCGAGTTGTCCGAACTGGTCATTCAACTCGTTCCATTGACGCCTCCACGAGGTCCGCTCCATGGACCGTTCCGACGCCTTCAACTGCTTGAGCTTTTCCGTCAACTCCGCCATCTGCTTCTCCAGTCCCGCGGACCGCTTTTCGGCGGCGTTAATCTCCAAGTTCGCATCGGCGATGCTTTTTTCGGTCGTCGCCAGCTTGCCTTCCATCTTCTCCAGGTTGGCGCTGACGCTTTCCAGCAACTTCTTCCGATCGGCTTCGGCGGCCGCCGCCTTCCTCTCCTCAGCCTGGACCTCTTCGGGCTTGGGCCCCTCCGCGGGGGCGGCGGCGGCAACGCCCGCTTTATTCTGCTCCTGGTACTCCTTGTGCTCCTCCTCGGACATCCACATCTCGCCGACCTTGACGAATCCCAGGGACTTCAGCTTGGCTTCGGCCCCCGCGTGCTTAGGATTGGCCAGGAGCGCCTGCTTGAGGTGCTCGGCCGCCTCCGTTTTCATCTTGTGGTCCAGGCACCACTGGGCCAGCGCCACGAGGGCGTCCGCGTCCTTCGTCCCTGTCTTCTTGACGAGGGCATCGTACTCCTCGGCCTGCGTCAGCGATTTCTCGTGCGTCGCGATGCGGTCCCGCGCCACGGTGACCTTGACCGGCTTGCTCCCGATCAGGACTTCGAGGGTGAGAGAGGTCTCGCTCTCCGCGACCACCTTCCCCTCGAGCTTGCCGCCGTCCTTCAGCGTGATCTTGTCGGCGTGGGCGGCCGGGACGATGGCGAGCAGACAGACGATGACAGCGGTAATGCGCGGCATGACCCCCTCCCTTCTCTCGGCCCGGTTCAAGACACCGCACGGGTTCCCGATACTTATAACACTGTGTCGTCATTTGTTTAAGCATTTTTTATTGGTTTGGGGCGGTTTGCGGCCCTGTCCGGAAGATCGGCGACGCGATTCGTGCTGCCGCCCATGGCCAGGCCTGGGTCCCGGCGGGTGTCGAGGCGCAAAACGGGGTCGCCGGAAGGCGTATGGTCTGTCGACCCGGTCCGGGGCCTCGAGCCCCGTCCAGGCCGTGGAGGGTGGCCTGCAGGCAGAAACGCACGCCGTTTGATGGGGCTTGGCAAACGGCCCGGCGGCCGCTTCCCGGGGCGGGCCGCGTTACCCCCGCCCCGTCGCGGCGATGCGCCCCCGCAGGAACGCCACGCCCCGCCGGACGAAGTCGTCCCCGTCCGGGCAGAGGTCGCGGAAGACGCCGCGGCGGAGGGCGAAGTCGCCGAGCGCCGTGTTGTAGCACTCCAGGATCACGTACGGCGGCATCCCGGCGCCGGCCAGCGCCCCGACGAGCGCGTCCCACGGCACGAGCCCGCCCCCCGGCGCGCCCCGGTCGCTCTCGCTGGCGTGCAGCCCCCAGAGCCGCGGCGCCAGCGTCCGCGCCGCCGCCGCGTAGTCCCGCACCTCCGTCACCAGGTGGTACGTGTCGAGCAGCGCCCGCAGCGCCGGGTGGTCCGCCATCCCGATCAGCCGCATCGCCTGCTCCGGCGTGTTGACGAGGTGCGTCCGGAACCGGCTCATCGGCTCGAGAGCGAGGACGAGCCCGGCGCGCGCGGCCTCCTCGGCGAGCCGGCGGAGGTTCTCCGCCGTGCGCGGGAGCTCGTCGGCCGGCGGCCGGCGGCGGAGCACGGTGCCGGGGTGGCCGTAGATCGCGCCCGTGTAGGCGACCGCTCCGCATTCCCCCGCGGCCCGGATCCACCGCGCGTGCCACGCGACGCCCTTCTCGCGGTGCGCGGGGTCGTCCGCCGAGACGTCGCAATCGGCCGGCCAGGCGCCGCCGGGGCTGAGGACGATCTGGATTCCGGCCTCCTCCGCGCGCCGGCGGAGCGCGGGCGCGTCGATCGTCACGTCGTCGCCGACGGCGATCTCGAGGGCGCCAAGACCGAGGCCGCAGGCGCGGTCGAGAAGCCGCGCGGCGTCGGCCTCGCTCCAGCGCTCGACCCAGAGGAAGATGTGGGCGCCGAACGCGGGCGGGGGGGCGGATATCGCCATGACGGGCGTTATCGCCGAAAGGGCGGGGGGGCGCAAGAGGAAGCAGGGGCGGGGCTTGTCCCCGTCCCGGAGCGGGTGTGTGTCA
>CAYUME010000323.1:0-6039 GCA_964445475.1 uncultured Planctomycetia bacterium | reverse complement strand
AGCCGAGGGAGGTCCACACGGGCGTCACGAGCGGACCGCTGGTCGAGATCACCGGCGGGCTGGAGGAGGGGGAGCGCGTCGTGACCTCGGGCGGCTACCTGCTCGAGTCCGAGAGCCAGCTTCGGATGCCGGCCGCCGGCGCCGGGGGGCATGACCAATGATAGACAAGATCATCGATTACTGCGCGAGGAACAGGTTCATCGTCCTCCTCGCGTACCTCCTGGTCGTCGGATGGTGCATCTGGGCGTTCGACAACACGCCGCTCTACGCGATCCCCGACCTTTCGGAGAACCAGGTCATCGTCTTCACGGAGTGGATGGGCCGGTCCCCCAACCTGATCGAGGACCAGGTGACCTTCCCGCTGGTCACCGCCCTCCAGGGCGTCCCGGAGGTGAAGGCCATCCGCGCGCAGTCGATGTTCGGGATGTCGTTCATCTACATTATTTTCGAGGACGCGACCGAACTCTACTGGGCCCGGAGCCGGACGCTGGAGTACCTGAGCAAGATCCAGTCCCGCCTGCCCGAGGGCGTCCGGACCGAGCTCGGGCCCGACGCGACCGGTGTGGGGTGGGTCTTCCAGTACGCCCTCGTGGACAAGTCGGGGAAGAACAGCCTCGCGGACCTCCGGAGCTTCCAGGACTGGACCCTCCGCTACTGGATCCAAAGCGTCCCGGGCGTCGCCGAGGTCGCCTCCATCGGCGGCTTCCAGAAGCAGTACCAGGTGAACGTGGACCCCAACCGGCTCCTGTCCCTCAACGTCCCGCTGATGAAGGTGGTGGAGGCGATCCGGAAGGGGAACAACGACGTCGGTGGACGGGTCGTGGAGATGAGCGGGGCCGAGTACATGGTCCGCGGGCGCGGCTATCTGAAGTCGATCAAGGACATCGAGGAGATCGCGGTGGGCGCCGACGCCGCCGGCACGCCGATCCTCGTGAAGCAGCTCGGCCGCGTGGTCCTCGGCCCGGACATCCGGCGCGGCGTCGCCGACCTGGACGGGATCGGGGACACGGTGGGCGGGATCGTGGTCATGCGCCACGGCGAGAACGCACTGACCGTGATCGACCGCGTGAAGGCGAAGCTCGAGGAGGTCCGTCCGTCCCTCCCGGAGGGGGTCGAGGTCGTCGTCACGTACGACCGGTCCCACCTCATCCGGGAATCGATCGCCACCCTGACCGAGGAGCTGCTGATGGCCCTCGCCATCGTGAGCATCATGATCCTGATCTTCCTCTGGCACGTCCCCTCCGCCCTCGTGCCGATCCTCACCATCCCGACCGCGATCCTCCTGGCCTTCATCCCCATGTATTTCATGGGCATCGGCGCGAACATCATGTCGATCTCGGGGATCGCGATCTCGATCGGGGTCCTCGTGGACGGGTCGATCGTCGAAGTGGAGAACGCCTACAAGAAGATCGAGCGCTGGTTCGCGGCGGGGCGGCCGGGGGACTTCCACGCGGTGCGCCTCAAGGCCCTCCAGGAGGTCGGCCCGTCGGTCTTCTTCTCGCTGCTGGTGATCGCCGTCGCCTTCCTGCCGATCTTCGCCCTCGAGGAGCAGGAGGGCCGCCTCTTCAAGCCGCTCGCCTGGACGAAGACCCTGACGATGGCCATGGCGGCGATCCTGGCGGTCACCCTCGACCCCGCGGTGCGGATGCTCTTCGCGCGGGCGGACCCCATCCTCAAACGGCCCCGGCCGATCGCCTGGCTGGTCAACGCCGTCGCGGTGGGCCGTTACCGCCCGGAGGAGCAGCACCCGATCAGCCGCATCCTCTTCACGCTCTACGAGGGCCCCTGCCGTTTCGTCATCCGGCACCGGAAGAAGACCATCGCCGTCGCCCTGCTGCTCGTTCTCGCGACGATCCCCGTTTACCTGAAGCTGGGATCCGAGTTCATGCCGCCGCTGTGGGAGGGGGACCTCCTTTATATGCCGACGACGCTGCCCGGCATCTCGGTCACGGAGACCCAGAAACTGCTGCAGGCCCAGGACCAGGTCCTCATGGGCGTCCCCGAGGTGGAGCGCGTCTTCGGCAAGGCGGGGCGCGCGGAGACGTCCACCGACCCCGCCCCCTTCTCGATGATGGAGACCACCATCCTCCTCAAGCCGCCCGGGCAGTGGCGGACGAAGGCGCGGTGGTATTCCGACTGGCTGCCGGACTGGCTGCAGGGGCCGTTCCGGATCGTCTGGCCCGACCGGATCACCAAGGACGAGCTGATCGCCGAGCTGGACGCGAAGATGCAGTTTCCCGGCGTCACGAACGCATGGACGATGCCGATCAAGGCCCGGATCGACATGCTCACGACCGGCGTGCGGACACCCATCGGGATCAAGATCTTCGGCCCGGACCTCGGGACGATCGAGTCGATCGGCACCGACATCGAACGGGCGCTCCGCGACCTGCCGGGCAGCCGGAGCGTCTACGCCGAGCGCACGGCGGGCGGATACTTCCTCGATTTCGACCTCCAGCGCGACCGCCTGGCCCGCCATGGCCTGACCGTCGACGAGGCCCAGATGGTCATCATGTCCGCCATTGGCGGGGAGACCGTCACCACCACCGTCGAAGGTCGCGAACGGTACACCGTCAGCGTCCGCTACGCCCGCGAGCTGCGCGACGACCTCGACGAGCTCCGTCGGGTCCTCGTCCCCACGATGTCCGGCGCCCAGGTCCCCCTCCAGGAGCTGGCGGACATCCGGCTGACCCACGGGCCGGGGATGATCCGGGACGAGAATGGGATGCTGGCCGGCTACGTCTATGTGGACACGGGGGAGAGCGACATCGGCGGATATGTCGAGCGGGCCAAGGCGGTCGTCCGCGAGCGCGTCCCCCTCCCCGCCGGCTACACGGTCCTCTGGAGCGGCCAGTACGAGAACATGCTCCGGGTCCGTGACCGCCTGGCGGTCGTGTTGCCGATCACCTTCTTCCTGATCCTCTTCCTCCTCTACTTGAACACGCGGTCGGTGGTGAAGTCGCTCATCGTCATGCTCGCCGTCCCCTTCTCGGCCATCGGCGCCGTCTGGCTCCTCTACGCCCTGGGATACAGCACGTCGATCGCCGTCTGGGTGGGGATCATCGCGCTCCTGGGGCTGGATGCGGAGACGGGCGTCTTCATGCTGCTTTACCTGGACCTGGCATACTACGAGCGCGTCCGCAAAGGGAAGATGAAGACCTTCGCCGACCTGACGGAGGCCATCGTCCACGGCGCGGTCAAGCGCATCCGGCCCAAGATGATGACGGTCGGGACGTCGTTCCTCGGCCTGATGCCCATCCTGTGGTCGATGGGCACGGGAGCCGACATGATGAAACGCGTCGCGGCGCCGCTGGCGGGCGGGCTCTTCACGAGCTTCGCGCTCGAGCTCCTCGTCTACCCCGCGATCTACGCCGTCTGGAAGTGGCGGTTCGAGATGCGGCAGGGAACGGTGGACGTCAGCACCCTCCCCATCCCGGAGCTGAAGGAGCACTGACGCGACCGGGCAGGCAACGGACGGGGCTCCTCGTGGCACACGGGTGACGATCATGAACCGATTGCACGGGGCGACGATCGCAAGGCCGGCCATCCTCGGTCTGGCGACCCTGCTGGCCGGATGCGCCCTGCACCCCGCGGGGGAGGAGGAGGAGCGATCCCGCAGCCTGGAGGCCGGCAAGGCCTTCGAAGACGAGCTGGCCCCGCCCCCCCTCCCCGCCCGGCCCGGGCCCGACGATTACCTGCGTCACGCCTTCTACGCCAACGGGGACCTGCGGTCGCGCTACTGGGATTGGCGCGCGGCGATCGAGCAGATCCCGCAGGACGCCAGCCCGCCGAACGCCGCCGTCCGGTTCGGCTACCTGTTCAGCAGCGGGAAGATGACGGCCTGGGACCGGACCACGCTCGGGATCGGGAGCGACCCGTCGATGATGATCCCCTTCCCGACGAAGCTCGCCGCCGCCGGCCGGCGCGCGCTCGAGGAGGCCCGGGCGTCGGGCCTCCGGTTCGAGGCCGCCAAGTTCCGGCTCCAGGGCCAGGTGCGCACCGCCTTCGCCGACCTCGCGCTGCTCGCCGAGTCGATCCGCATCCAGGAGGAACGCGTCGCCCTGCGTCGCGCGCTGGCCGGGCAGGCGGAGGCGCGGGTCCGTGCAGGCCTCGCGCGTCCCGAGTCCCTGCTCCAGGCGCAGACGGATGCGGACCTCGCCGAAAACGCCCTCCGGAACCTGCGATCGCGCCTCCCGGGGACCGACGCGAAGCTGAACGCCCTGGCGGGCCGGCCTTCCGAGGCCCCGGTTCCCCTCCCCGACGCGATCCCACCCCGACGCCCGCTCGACGTCCCCGACGCCGACCTGATCCGGATCGGGTCCGAGCGCAGCCCCGAGCTGGCGGCGCTGGCCCGCGACGTGGCCGGCCGGGAGGAGGCCCTCGACCTCGCGAAACAGGCCTACCTCCCCGACCTGGGCCTTTCCTTCAGCATCCAGGGAAGCGTCTCCAAGATGCTCGAGGCCATGGCGACGCTGCCCCTGCGCCTGGAGGCGATCGGCGCGGGAATCGACCAGGCGCGGGCCTGGATCCGGTCCGCCGAGGCGGCGAAGACCCAGTACGAGCGGGACCTCGCGGCCCGCTTCGTCCTGAACCTGGCCGTGTTGCGCGACGCGGAGCGGCAGCAATCGCTCTTCGAGGGGTCGATCCTCCCGCGCCTCGACCAGATGATCGGGCTCGTCGAGACGGCCCACGCGGCAGACCGGGCCGCCTTCTCCGATCTGCTCGAAGCCCGACTGGCGCTCCTGGACGCACGGCTCGCCGTCGCGGAGCTGCGGACGGCGCGCGAGAAGGCGTTGGCGGCCATCGAGACGTGGTCGGCGATAGATGTCGAGTCCCTGAACCCGGGTTCACCCCGCTAGCCTTTCACCCCCTTCCGTTCGCAGAAGACCTTCCGACCCCGTCCTCCACGCAGGAGCAACGACCGGATCCGCTTATCCCGCCCTTCAGGACCGGCCAAGAAAGACGACTTTCTCCCGTGACAGATTGTTCCAAATTGAATAGACTTCCGCCGGGCAATATGAAGGGCGTTGTATCCTCTGAAGGCGCTGACGGATCACTCGTGCGTCATATTGCCCATCTATTCAAATCTAATCACGTCCTGTCCATGACAAACCGGAGGCCACATGAACCGACACCTGATCCCTTCCTGTGCGTGGGCGTCCATCCCCCTCATGCTCGTGCTCGTCCTCGTCCTCGCTCCGCCCGCCGCCCAGGCTGCTGACCTCCAGGACGCCGAACAGAAGACGCACGGCGCGAACGCGGCCGAGATCGAGGTCGTCGACACCTACCCCTTCCCCGGATTCAAGATCGTCCAGTTCAACCTCTCCGTCCTGTCGCACTACTCCTTCCTCCTCGAGAGCGGGAGCGAGGCGGTTCTGGTCGACCCCGCCCGTGAGGTCGAGCCGTACGTGCGCAAGGCAAAGCAGGACGGCGTGACGATCAAGGCCGTCTACCTGACCCATTCCCACGCCGACTTCGTCGCCGGGCATATCGAGGCGGCCAAGGCCCTCGGCGTCCCCGTCCATATCAGCGCGAAGGCGGGGGCCGAGTACCCGCACCAGCCGCTGAAGGAGGGCTCGACGATCGCCGTCGGCGAGGCCGTCGTGACGATCCTCGAGACCCCGGGCCACACCCCGGACGGCACCTGCGCCCTCGTCGCCCCGAAGGCGAAGCCGGAGCCGCCGCTGGCGGTCTTCACCGGCGACACCCTCTTCATCGGCAGCATCGGCCGGCCCGACCTGATGGGCGGGACGATCTCCGCCGCCGCGCTCGCCTCGATGGCCTACGACACATGGACGCAGAAGCTCGCGAAGCTCCCCGACGAGGCGATGGTCCTCCCCGCCCACGGCGCCGGATCCCTCTGCGGCGCCCACCTGCGGGACGACCCGAAGTCGACGGTCGGCGTCGAGCGCCGCACCAACCCCTACCTGCAGCACCGCTCCCGCAGCGAGTTCGTCGCCGCCGTGCTCGACGGCCTCCCCGAGGCCCCTCAGTATTTCAAGCACAACGCCGCGATGAACCGCGTGGGGCCTCCCGCGG
>CAYUME010000322.1:0-6047 GCA_964445475.1 uncultured Planctomycetia bacterium | reverse complement strand
GTCCACCCCGCCCCAGGTCACGCGCCCGGCATCGGGCGCGAGAAGGCCGCCGGAGACCAGGAGCAGCGTCGTCTTGCCGCACCCGCTCGGCCCCTGGAGGGCGACGAACGCCCCCGGCTCCACCGCAAGCGCGATCCCGCGCAGCGCCTCGACCGCCTGCGGGCCCCGGTAGGTCTTTTCGACGTCCTGCACCTGGAGCATGCTCAGCTTTCCCTCAGCACGTCCGCCGGGTCCTGGCGCGCCGCCCAGAGGGCCGGCAGCCAGGCGGCGAGGGCGGCGAGGGCCGCGGCGCCCGCGAGGGCCGCCGCGATCCCCCCGGGCCGCGCCAGCCCCCGCACCGCCTCCGCCATCGCCTCCCCCGGGATCCACGCGCCCGCGCCGAGCAGCCCGCCCGCGCACCCGAGCCCCGCTCCCAGGACGCCGGCGAGCGCCGCGCGGCAGAGGAAGAGCGCGAGGATCGGGGCGGTCCGCACCCCCATCGCCCGCAGGATCCCGATCTCCGCCCGGCGCTCGCGGACGTTCGCGAAGGCGAGGAAGCCGATCCAGACGGCGCAGGCGGCCAGCACCAGCGGCACGACGACGGCGGCGGCGGCCTCCTTCCCCGCCGCGAGCCGGTCCCGGGCCTCCCTCTCGCGCCCGATCTCCTCCCGCGCCAGCGCCGCCGTCCGGTTCCGCATCTCGGCGCGCGCCAGCGCCTGCGACTGGTACTCGATCACCTGCGTATCCGGCAGGATTCGCGCGACCTCCGCCCGGATCTCCCCGACGCGGTCCACCGTCGCGCAGTTGCACTCCAGCGCCAGGATCGCGTTGATCCGGCCCGGCAACCCGAGCAGGTCCTGGACCTCGGCCAGGCTCATCCAGACGGTGATGTCGTCCTTGCTCCCCTTCTCCGGCTGGCATCGCCCGACGGTGACGTCGCGCCCGCGGAACGCCACCCGGTCGCCCCGCTTCAGCCCCAGCGCGCGGTGCAGCTCGTAACCGAGCCAGACGGTCCCCGCGGGGACGGGCTCGAGGATCGGTTTCTGCCCCTTCGCCTGGATCAGGACCTCGCCGCGGACGCCCATCAGGAAGACGGTCCGGTCCCGCTCCGTCCACTTCACGCGCTGCTGCAGGCTGGGGAGGACGTGGTTGATCGTCGCCACGCCGGCCGTCGCGAGGCGCCCGGCGTAGTCCTCCGGCATCGTCCGGTCGCCGACGTCGTCGACGTAGAGGCGCCCGAGATCGAGGTCCTTCGGGAGGATGAGGATGTTGAAGCCCATCTCCTTGGTGAGCTTCCGGACGTCGTCCTCCATGCGGGCGAGGCGCCCGCGCAGCGCCGCCTCCTTCTCCGCCAGGATGCGGTCGGTGGCGAGCTGGTGCTCGCGGAGCACGGCCATCGCCGCCGCCAGGCAGCCGACGGCCGCCGCGGCGGCGAGGACGCCGAGCCCGAAGTGGCCGGGGCGGTGGGCGATTTCGCGCAGGACGAGACGGAAGAGGGTCATGCCCGGATACCGGATGTCGCCGCCCCCGCGCCGGGGAGGGCGACGTGCTCCACGATAAGCCGCAGGCCTTCCGTCGCGCCCCCAGGCTCGCGCGATACCCGCGCCTAAACCGGCGGGCGACGGCGCAGGAAGACCGTCGCCGCCACGACGGCGATCACGCCGACGCCGACAACCCCGGCGAGGACGACGCCCAGCAGGCCGGGTAACCGCCGGGGCGGCTCCGCGCCCCCGATCGGCGCCGGGGCGGACGGCGGGACGGGCGTCCCGGGCGTTGCCGGCTCCGCCCTCGGCGCGGCGGCCGCCTCCGTGATCGCCGGGCCGGCCGCCGCCAGGTTCGGGACCTCCGGCTCCATCACCACGGGCTCGTCGTAGATCGCGTCCCAGTTCGCCGTCATCAGCAGGTCCATCCCGGGATTCATCTCCTTGACCTGGCAGGAGCAGGGCCCCGCCAGGAAGGCGGCGGCCTCCTGCAGGACGTCCGGCTCGAGATCCTCCCCCGCCAGCGCGGCGAGGGCCCGCCCGCGGCCGAAGACGGGGAAGACGACCGGCTGGTCCGCCGCCGGCGGCGGGTCGCCCGCCAGGCGCATCAGCATGTCGACGAGCGTCTTCTCGGCGGCGTCGCCGCGCGACACGCGCAGGACGGAGAAGGCGAGGCGGAGCGGCAGCGGGGCCCGGAACCGGCCGGGACCGAACGGGTCCAGGTCCTCCGGGTCGAGCGCGGGGGGCTCGAACTCCTTCTCGATCGCGCGCAGCTGCGCCTCGACCTTCGCCGCCGCGGCGTCGTCGCGCGCTGTGTCGCCGCCCTCGAGCAGCACCCAGACGGCGGACGTGCCGGCCAGGATGCGCTTGACCACCTCGCGGCGCGCGGGGGAGTCGAGCAGCGCGGCGACGGAGGCCGCGGCGAGCGGCCCGGACCAGAGCACCGGCCCCTCCTCCCGGAAGGCGGGATACCGGACCACCAGCCACGGGAGGGCCGGCTTCGCCTGCGCCTCCCAGAGCGCCTTCACGCGGTCCGGGATCGGCTGGTCGACGTCGATCCGGTCGAGCAGCAGGTTGGGGAACGCGCCGGCGGGATCGCGCGCGGCGTCGAGGGCCTCGACCGCCTTCTGCACCTCCCCGCCCAGCGCCCCCCGGTGGAAGAGGACCGCCTCGTACGGCTCCGGCGGCCAGCGCTCGAGGGCGTAGCGGTGGACGGGAACGCTGCAGGCCTGCGCGAGCGGGGCCGCCGCGGCCAGACCGGCGGCGACCGCCAGGGCCAGGAGCGCCGCTTGCGCCGGAACGGGAAGTCGTGTCATGGCTCGTGCGTCTCCGGCGTCCGGCGCAACAATCCCCCCATCGTACACCTTAGTACGCGAAAGGGATCACGACATACACCCGACGACGGCCGTCCCGGCGACAAACAGAACGGGTCCATTATATATAGCAGAAAGGCGGGGAAAGAAAGGATTGGTGCAGGACGCCGGAGGCCGACCGCCGAACAGAGGCGCGGGAACGATCGGACCGGGCACCGCACGCCGGGAAAGCGAGAGCCGGGAGCCCCGGTTCGCCCCCCTGCCGGAAACGAAACCGCCGGGGACGTCGGCCCCGCCGGACGGGGACCGCCCCGCCCGCCGCCACCGGCCTCCCCGGCGGCCCGTCGGCATCCCTACCCGTTGAAGTAGAGATAGGCGGCCAGGATGATGAGGCAGACCCCGATCGACGCCAGCACCTCGCGCCGGTCCCAGCTGCCCCGCGACTCGGCCCGGTGCTCCGTCGTCGTCGTCCCGTACGTCAGCCCGCTGATCTTCGCGTAGTCGGGCGCCGGCGTGGCATAGCTGACGCCGACCATCACGACGATGCTCACCAGGAAGATGAAGAGGCTGTAGTACTGGAAGTAGATATTGTTGACGATCCAGAGGAGCGACCCGGGCGCGTAGGCGAACCCCTCGATCATCTTCGGCGGGGTGTCGACGGCGAGGCGGAAAAGACCGAGGAGGAAGCCGACGACCAGGGCCGACAGGCACCCCTTCGCGTTGAGCCGCTTCCAGAAGATGCCGAGGATGAAGACCGTGAAGATCGGCGGCGCGAGGTAGCCCTGCACGCTCTGCAGATAGTAGTAAAGCCCCTCCGCACCCCGGATGATCGGGATCCACAGGAGCCCGATCACCACCATGATCGTGGTCGCCACCCGGCCGATCCAGACCAGCTGCTGCTGCGTCGCGCCGGGCTTGAGCTTCGAGTAGAAGTCCATCGTGAAGAGCGTGGAGGAGGCGTTGAAGACGCCGGCCAGCGAGCTCATGAGCGCCGCCAGCAGCCCCGCCACCACGATCCCCCGCACGCCCACGGGGAGGACGTGCTGCACGATGAGGGGGTAGGCCATCTGGCACTGCGACCGCACCAGCTCCCCCTTGTCGTCGAACAGGATCCCCTTCAGCGCCGGGTTCGATCCGCTCTTCGCCAGGGCGAAGCAGATCATGCCGGGGATGATGAAGACGAAGACGGGGAGGAGCTTCAGGAACGAGGCGAAGATGCTGCCGCGGCGCGCCTGCTGCTCGTTCGGGGCGCCGAGGGCGCGCTGGACGATGTACTGGTCCGTGCACCAGTACCAGAGCCCGATCACGGGGGCGCAGAAGAGCATCCCCAGCCAGGGGAAGTTCCCGTTGAAGTACCACGCGATCCGGGTCTTCTCCATCACCGGCGCCCACGTCCCCTCCATCCCCTCCGGGATCAGCGGCTTCCAGAGGTTGAACATCTCCGAGCCGCAGGCGTCCCGCAGCACGCCCCACCCGCCGAGGGCCCTCAATCCGAAGAATGTCACCAACGCCGACCCGGCGATGAAGACCACCGTCTGGATCGCCTCGGTGTAGGCCACCGCCCGCATCCCGCCGAGCACCGTGTAGAGGCCCGTCATCAGGATCACCGCGATCGACCCGACCCAGAAGCTGTCGAGACCCAGGATGGAGACGTCGGGAAAGAGCGACGCGAAGACGATCCCGCCGGCGAAGATCCCGACCGCGATCTTCGTCACGACGTACGCGACCAGCGAGATGATCGAGAGGACCCACCGGCTCGTTGGGGAAAAGCGCCGCTCGAGGAACTCCGGCATCGTGAAGACCTTCGAGCGCATGTAGAACGGCACGAAGATCCAGCCCAGGACGAGGAGGCACCACGCGTGCAGCTCGTAGTGGGCCATCGCCACGCCGTCCGTGCAGCCGGATCCCGCCAGCCCCACCAGGTGCTCCGACCCGATGTTCGAGGCGAAGATCGACGCCCCGACGATCCACCAGCCCAGGTTGCGGCCGGACAGGAAGTAGTCGTCCGTCGTGTTCTTGCTCTTCCGGATCGCCCACCAGGAGACCCCGAGCAGGAGGGCGAAATAGCCCGCGATCACCAGCCAGTCGAACCAGATCATGGAGCCGCTCCTTCCAAAGGAATCCGGATCCCGGAACACTAGTCTCCCCCCCGGAATCCGTCAAGCGATTCCTCGCCGGGGCGGCACGGCCCCGCACGCGGCGGCCCGCCCGGCAGCCGAAACGGGCAACAGGACAGCCGGTCCGGCCAAGCGAGCGCCCCCCGGGGGATCACGGGGTCTTGTGAATCGGATGCGCGGGGGCCGCCGACCTAACGCGGCCGAGCGGGGAAGGCACAAGACCGGCCCGACGCGCCGCGCTCAGGCGCGGCCCGGAACGCGGCGGCGCGCCGCCAGAACCCGTTTCCGCCCGGCCGTGAACGCCCACCACGGCCGCGCGGGGGCGCCGCCCAGGAACCGGACGGCGGCGATGAAGACGTCGAGGACGCAGGGGTCGACGCGCCGGCCGGTCCTCCGGCAGAGCGCGTCGTACAATGCGAAGGGATCGCGTCCCCGGAGGTCCGCCGGGCGCGACACCCCGGCCCGCCGGAGACAGGCGGCGACCGCAGGCCCCACGTTCGGGAGCTGCTCCAGCGCGGTGCCGCGCGACCGCCAGGGGCTTTCTTTCACGCGCGAACGGCGTCCCATGGACACCCCCTCATCTCCTCTTCCTGGGCGGCGGCGTCGCCAGCCTCGCCTGGAGGGCCGCGTCCGTCTCCGACGGGTCGAAGTCGAACCCGCCGATCGACACGCGACCGCCCGCGACGGCCGGCGGCTCGTTGAGGAAGCTCTTCGGCACGATCGCCCCCGTCGACTTCCCGCCCGACGTCGCGATCGCGGCGGGGGGCTTCCACAGCGTGCGCCGCCACGCGGCCACCCCCGTCTTCGGGTCGAGCGACGCGACAAAGACGCCCCCGCCCGTCTCGGGGTGGCGTCCCGCCGAGGCCACGACCTTCCCGTCGAGCAGGGCCACCCCGTAGACCGGCCACGTCGACTCGAGCTGGCCGTACGCGACCATCCAGCGCTCGCACGGGGCGACCAAGTGGCGCCAGGCCGGCGCGCCGTCCGCCGCGCGCACGGCGTAGACCCACCCGTCGTGGCAGCCGAAGACGGCGAGGCCGTCGACGACGAGCGGGCGGCCGCTGACGCGCCCGCCCGGCGTGAAGGCCCACCGGACCGCCCCGTCCGCCGCCCGCCCCTCGACGCGGTGACGGTTCACGACTGAGACGATCCGGAGG
>CAYUME010000321.1:0-6052 GCA_964445475.1 uncultured Planctomycetia bacterium | reverse complement strand
TCGTCCGGCGGGCGGCGGGACTCCTGCCGTTCGCCCCCGCCGGGGAGGCCGGCCTGTGTCCCGACGACATCCTGGTCCGCGTAGGCCGGAGGCGGGTCGGCACGCCCGAGGAGGTCCGTGACGCCGTCCGCGCCCATCGTCCGGGCGCGAGCGTGAGTCTCGATCTCCTCCGCGGCGGGCAGCCGCTCAAGGTGAAGGCCCGGCTGGCCCCGGCCGACCCCGCGGGCGTCGCCGCGCCGGACCCGTCCGCGGCCCCCGATCCCCGGAAGGCCCTGCGCGACGACCTGCGCCTCTTTCTCGACGCGGAGGAGTCCTCCGGGGCGCCGGAGGCCGGCGACCCGGGCGCCCCTTTCGATGCCGGGGCCTTTCTCGATGGCCTCTTTTCGCAGGCCCCGGGCGCGGACCACCCGCTTCGCGACATGCTGTCGTCCCTCCGCGCGGACCCGGCCGGCGAGGCGATCATCGCTTTCCTGCGCGAGGAGCTGCTCACCAACACCCCCCTCCTCCGGCAGCACGTCGAGCGCGGCCCGGACGGGCGCTGGCGCCTGCGGGGGGATTCCGTCGACTACCTCCGCACGTGGCTGGAGGAGGAGATCGAGCGGGACCGCAAGCGGGTCCTGCGGGAGAAGGAGCGGAAGGCCTCCGCGCCGCCCCCCGTGAAGGTCCGCGTCGGCTTTTCTGTCCGGGACCTGGACCCGGGCGAGCGCGCGGCGGCGGGGCTTCCCTCCGGCGTCGGGTTCGTCGTCACCCGCCTCGTCCCCGACGGCCCCGCCATGCGCGCGGGCCTCCGTCCGGGGGACGTCGTCTCGAAGATCCGCGGCCGGGACGCGACCGAGCCCCTCCTGCAGGAGGCCCTCGCCGAGGCCCGTCCCGGAGACGCCCTGCCCCTCGCCGTCCTCCGTCGCGGCGCCGGGGCTCCGGTGGCGCTCACGGTGACGCTCGCGGGAGCCAAGCCGGAATGAACCCCGAACCGGACGAGACCGAGCCGGACCTGATCCGCGCCTGCCAGGCCGGCGATGCGGCCGCCTTCCGCCGTCTCGTCGAGCGCTACGAGCGCCGCGTCTACGGCGTGGCGTACGGCATCCTGCACGACCGCGAGTCGGCGCGCGACGTCGCCCAGGAGGCCTTTCTCCGCGTCCACCGCTCGTTCGCCTCCTTCGATCCCGCCCGCTCCTTCTACACGTGGCTCTACCAGATCGTCGTCAACCTCTCCATCGACGCCCTGCGCAAGGCGAAGCGGTCCCGGCCCGCGGACCTCGAGGCGGCGGGGGGCGTCGCGGATCCCGGCGAGTCGCCGGGCGAGGGGATCCAGCGGCGGGAGCTGCGCGGCCGCGTCCGCCGCGTGCTCGATCGTCTCCCCGAGGACTACCGTGTCGCCCTCACGATGCGCGATCTCCAGGGGTTCTCCGCCCCCGAGATCGCCGTGCTGGCCGGCGTCTCCCCCGTCACCGTCCGCTGGCGCATCCACCAGGCCCGGAAGCTGTTCAAGGAGATCTGGGAGCGGGAGGAAGGGGCGGGAGTGGGCGGAGGGGACGATGCCCGGGGGGAGAAGGGCCTGGCGGGAGACGAGACGGAATGACAGCCGGGTATCAGGACGAGGACGATTGCGAGTCCGGGCGGCCGGAACGCCGCGGTGCCCTGAAATGGGAGCCCTGAATTTTTTCCAACCCTTGAGGTGTCTCCTCCGTAACCTATGACAGATGGGGCGCGGGGGGCGCGACCGGGGTTGGGATGGGAGAAGGCGATGGACTGCGACCAGGCACGGAAGCTGATGCCGCTGGCCGTCCACCCCGGTGACGTCCGCGAGGCCACCCGGGACGCCGTCCTCGCGCACGCGGGGGCATGCCCCGCGTGCCGCGCGGAGCTGGAGGCGTACCGGCGGGCCTCGGAGGCCCTCGCCTCGGTCCGGGAGGTCCCGGAGCCCCCGGGCGGATGGGACGGCCTCTGGGCGGGCATCGCGGAGCGGCTGGTCCCGGCTTCGGCCGGGGGCCCGGGCGCATCCGTCGTGCCGGTGTCCCGGCCGCACCCGCTCCCGGCCGCGGCCGGGGGGGGGCGGCGGCTCCTCCGCATGGCGGCCGTCCTCCTCGTCGCGTTCTCCGCCGGCTTCACGGCGTACCACGTGGCGCTTCGCCCGGAACGGACGGGCACCCGCGGGGCGGCCCCCGACGGCTCCGGCGAAGGGATCTATCCGGGGCCCGTCACCCCCGTCACCTCCGCCACGCTCCCTCCCGCCTGTCGCGAGCGCGTCGGCCTCGTCGAGCTCCTCCCCCAGCCCGGCATGGGCTGGCAGGTGCGCCAGGTCCAGCCGGGCAGCCCGGCCTTCCTCTCGGGCCTGCGCCCCGACGACGTCCTCAAGGCCGTCGATGGCGATCTCCTCCCGCCCTCCCCGGAGGAGGTGAAGGCGATCGTCCAGCGCAAGCTCGACCAGCCCGAGATCCGCATCCGGGTCCTCCGCGGCGGCAGCGAAAAGGAGATGGTGATCAGGCTTCACGTGGGGACTCCACCGGAGATCCCGGAAGGCCGGGTCCCGGAGAATGCCCCGGAGAAGGAGACCGAGAAGGCGCCGGAGCCGGCGCCGGGATCGAAGCCGTAACGGGGATCGGACGGCGCGCGGGCGCCACCGCGCCTCCTGTCCCGCAGGCCGTGCGTGTCGTGTCCGTCTTACGGGTCTTGCTGGTGGGAGATCGTGCCATGAAAGCCGTGTTCCGCGTGCTCGCCCTTTCGCTGATGTCCCTCGTCGGGGCGGGGATGTCCCTCGCCGCGGAGGAGGGCGCCGCGCCCCCGAAGGAGCGCATCGCCTCGCTCGTCAAGGACCTCGGCGCCGAGAAGGCCGACGTCCGCGACCGCGCCACGAAGGAGCTGGAGTCCATCGGGGAGCCCGCCCGGCCCGCCCTGAAGGAGGCGGCGAAGAGCGACGACCCCGAGGTCGCCTGGCGCGCCCGGACGATCCTCGACCACATCGAGGGCGGGAAGGACGAGGCGAAGCCGGGGCGGGAGGAGCGCAAGGGCGGCCGTCTCCAGTCCTTCAACTTCCGCATCAACCCCGGCGCCTCCGGCAACTCGGTCGTCATCACCCAGGACGGCTCCGGCCGCGTCAGCGTCCAGGTGACCGAGGAGCAGGACGGCAAGCGCGTCACGAAGCGCTACGAGGCCGAGAGCCCCGAGGCCTTCCAGTCGAAGTACCCGGAGATCGCGAAGCAGTACGGCGTGGGCGAGGCGGGCCGCGCCCCCCGCGTCCTCCGCGACTTCATGCCCCGTGCCCGCGTCTTCGGCCTCGACGAGGACTTCTTCGACCGCGACTGGCCGCAGGACGTCGGGAAGGAGATGCAGGAGCTCCAGGACCGCATGCGCAGGCAGATGGACGAGCTCTTCCAGCGCCACAACCTGAAGCCCTGGGGGCGGCTGCCGCGGATCCGCGGATGGGAGGGCGAGGACGGGCCGCCCGACCGCAGCCGCGAGGAGGCGCAGGAGCAGGCGGAGGCCCCCGCGACGGACCGGCCGCCGGCGAGGCCCGGCGAGGAGGCGCGCGGACCCGCCCCCTCCTCCCCGGCCACCCTCGGCGTCCGCGTCGCCGAGGTCGAGCCCGCCCTCCGCTCCCAGCTCCGGCTCGGCGAGCAGGAGGGCGTCCTCGTCGAGGCGGTCGAGCCCGGCAGCCGCGCCGAGAAGGCCGGCTTCCAGGTCCACGACGTCGTCCTCGCCGTCAACGGCACGAAGGTGAAGGGCGTCTGGGAGCTCCGCCGCGTCCTGCGCGAGTCCGTCGAGGCCGACAAGGACCGGGTCCTCGAGATCGACCTCCTCCGCGCCGGCGAGAAGCGGACCTTTCCCGTCAAGATGGACTGACGGGGCGGGAGGGGGGGGTCCCCGCAAGCGAGTTGTGTTGAACGAGGGGACCACCTCGATGCCCCGTGCACGCGTCGGGCGGGACGTGTCGGGGGGTGGGGGGGACGACGGTTCCAGGCGCGACCGGTCCCTCTCGCCCAGGCTGGGCACCGGCGCCGGAAACCGTATAATGGCGTCGACCCGTGGACCCCAGACCGGAGCAGCGCCATGAGGATACGCGACCGGCTCTCCCTCCTCCTGACTGTCGCCGTCGGCGTCGCCCTCGGGCTCGTCACCGCGCGCATGCTCGACCTCCAGCGCGCCGCGGCCGAGGACGGGGCCGCCGCCCGCCAGGAGGCCGAGGCGGCCCTGGCCGCCCGCTTCCCCGCCGCCTCCGGCGCCCTTGAGGTCTTCTCCCTGGCCGCCAAGGTCGCCTCCCCCTCCGTCGTCCACATCACCCGGAAGGCCGGCGGCGAGTACTACCGCGACTGGTTCTGGGGCGTCGTCCGCATGCCCGAGAGCGAGGCCGTCGGCTCCGGCGTCATCGTCAGCGCCGACGGGCACATCCTCACCAACAACCACGTCGTCGAGGGCGCCAAGGAGATCGTCGTCCGCTTCGTCGAGGGGCACTCCGTGAAGGGGAAGGTCGTCGGGGCCGACCCCGAGACGGACCTGGCCGTCGTCAAGATCGACCCGCCGCGCGGCATCGTCCCCGCCAAGCTCGGCGACTCCGACCGGCTGACCGTCGGGGAGTGGGTCCTCGCCCTCGGCAGCCCCTTCGGCCTCGACCACACCGTCACCTCCGGGATCGTCAGCGCCAAGGGGCGGCGGCGGGGGCTGCTGGCCCTCGAGGACTTCATCCAGACGGACGCCGCGATCAACCCGGGCAACAGCGGCGGCGCGCTGGTCAACCTCAGGGGCGAGGTGGTCGGCATCAACTCCGCCATCGTCACCCAGACCGGCAACTATGCCGGCGTCGGCTTCGCCATCCCCATCAACATGGCCCGCCGCGTCATGGAGAGCCTCATCGCGAAGGGGAAGGTCGTCCGCGGCTTCCTCGGGATCGAGGTGCGGAACCTCGACGAGGCCCTCGCCGAGCGCTACTCGCTCGACAGCCTGGAGTCGTTCCTCAAGGAGCTCAAGCTCCGGGAGCCGAAGGGGGCCTTCGTGGCCGGGTTCACCCGGACGGACGCGGGCTCGCCCGCCGAGCGGGGCGGCCTCAAGGAGGGGGATGTCCTCCTGGCCTTCGACGGGAAGCCGGTGGCGGGCGTCGAGGACCTCATCCTCCGGATCATGCAGACCCCGCCGGGCACGAAGGTCCCCGTCACGGCCTGGCGCGCCGGCAAGGAGGAGCGCCTCGCCGTCACCGTCGGCGAGCGCCCCGACGCCGACGAGGCCGCGCGCACCCGCCGGATCCCCCGGCGGCGGTAGCGGGTGGGGGGCCCGTCTCCGCCCCGATGAAGGCCGGGCCGGCTTCGGCGGGGCAGGCGGTGGTGCCTCCTTCCTTCAGTCGTCCAGGCACGCCACCCGGAACCCCACGTTGAAGACCCGCTGCCAGGCGGGGTAGGCCAGCCGGAAGGCGCTCCGGCAGCGCGCGGGGCGGTCCAGGAACGAACCGCCGCGCGCCACCTTCTCTCCCGCGGCCTGCGGATTGTTGCGCCCGTCGTCCTCCCGGTACGGGTACGGCCGGTACGCCGAGCGCGTCCACTCCATGGCGTTGCCGTGCATGTCCTGCAGGCCGAACGCGTTCGGCCTGCGCCCGCCGACCGGCGCCGTGACGACGAAGCGGTCGTCCCACCGGCGCTCGGCGAATCGCACGCCCTCGGGAACCACGTAATCGACGTCCCCCCCGATCCGGAAGACCCCCTTGACGGCGACGCCGACCGTGGCGAAGGACCGGTCGGCCATGTTGGCCCACGCGGAGAAGTCGGCCTCCAGGCCGCCGCCGTGCAGCGGCGTGTCGCGCCCGGCCCGGCAGGCGTACTCCCACTGCGCCTCGGTCGGCAGCGTCACCTGCCGGCCGGTCCGCTTCGCGAGCCAGCCGCAGAAGTCTTCGGCCTGCTGCCAGGAGACGCGCAGCGCCGGCTGGCGCGGGTCGTTCAGCGTCATTCCCTTCCCGTCGGCGGACGTCTCGTGCCGACGCCAGTAGTAGTGGCTGTCGTGCGCCGGATCGTAGCGCCGGAAGTGCTCGTTGGAGACCTCGCAGACGCCCATCCAGAAGGGCTTCGCGATC
>CAYUME010000320.1:0-6073 GCA_964445475.1 uncultured Planctomycetia bacterium | reverse complement strand
CTCCTGGGCGCTGCCGCCGCGGTGGCGTTCCCGATCGTGCATTAGCGCGTCGCGGGCGGCGCCCGCCGGGAGGCCCGCGCCTCCGGAGGGACGGCCGCCCGTCCGGCAGGAGCCGCACCGTGGACAGCGTCGCCGGGACCGGAACCGCGTCGCCGGGACCGCGCCCCCGGCTCTCGGTGGTGGTGCCCGCCTACAACGAGGCCTGCACGCTGCCCCGCGTGCTGGAGCGCCTCGCCGAGCTCCCGTTCGTGGACGAGGTCGTCGTCGTGGACGACGGGTCGACCGACGGGACGGCCGCGTTCCTGCAGGCGTACCGGCCTCCCCCGGCCCGGCCGGCCGTCACCGTGGTGTTCCAGCCGCGGAACGCGGGCAAGGGGGCGGCGCTGCGGGCGGGGTTCGCCCGCGCCCGCGGGCGCATCCTCGCGGTGCAGGACGCGGACCTCGAGATCGACCCGGCGGCCCTCGGACCCCTGGCCGACCTCGTGGACGCCGGCGCCACGGACGCGGCCTTCGGCTCCCGCTTCCTCCGCCGGGATCCCCTCCCGGGATCGATGGCCCTCCTGGCGAACAAGGTCCTGACGCTGCTGACCGCGCTGGCCGTCAACCGGCGGATCACAGACATGGAGACGGCGTGCAAGGTCTTCCGCCGGGAGGTGCTGGACGGGCTCCAGCTCCGCTCGAACCGCTTCGGCTTCGAGCCGGAGATCACGATCCGGACGGCGCGGCTCGGGTGGCGCATTCGCGAGCGCCCCGTCGCCTACGCCCCCCGCTGCGAGGGGAAGAAGATCGGGTGGAAGGACGGTCTGGCGGCCCTCTGGCACATCCTCGTCTTCCGATTCGGCGCCCCCTGAGGCGCCTTCGCGCACATCCCTCCATCCCGGGTGGCCCCAATACAAGACCCATTGGGTCTCATATTTGTCTTGACATCCACTCGAAAACGCTGTGAAGTGTCTCACGCGGGAGGCAGAGAGCCCGCCCGGAGACCTCTCAAAGCAGCAGGAGACCCCCATGAGCGCTCCACGATCCACCCAATCCCCGGAGGCACCGCCCTCCGCGGCCCACCCGGGATTCGACGGCGAGCTCCGCAACATCCGCGTCCTGGTTGCCTCGGACGACGGCTCCTCCCGCCTCATCCTGGCCGAGACGCTGGCCGGAGCCGGGGCCGGGGTCTCCACCGCCGCGGACGGGTTCGAGGCCGTGGGTGCCGGCTCGCTCGGCACGTACGATCTGGCGCTGGCGGACGTGACGCGACCCGCCGCGGACGGCGCGCTCCTGCTCCACGCTTTCCGCCGGTTCGTGCCGCGCGTCCGCACGATCGCGGCCGTCGGGCCGGGCGCAACGGGACTCGACGGGGCCGCGGCACAGGCGGACGCCGTCCTGCGGGCCCCGTATACGCCGGAGCGGCTTCTGGCCGTGGTCCGGTCCGCGCTCGAGCGCGACGAACGGCACCGGCCGGATCCGGCCCCCCGGCGCGGCGCGATCCTGTGCGCGTCACAGGACGCCCGCCTGCTCCACGACCTGCAGACGGTCAGCACGCTCTTCGGCTACCTTTTCGTTCCGGCCGTCTCGGCTTTCGACGCCGCGGCGGCGCTGGGGGAGGACCCCTTCCAGTGGGTGGTGGTGGACGAGCACCTCGCGGACGGGCCGGGGGCCTGCCTGGTCGAGGCGCTGCCGTTGTACAGCCGGAGCCCGCAGGCGATCCTCGTCGCGAGCCGGCAGACGGCGGAGGCGCTCCGCAAAGGCCGGCCGCCGTACGTCGTGACGGTCGAGGCGCGGCCGAGCGCTGCGGCCGCGCTGCGGCGGATCCTGGCCGCGGCGTAGGCCCGCTCCGGAACGTGGGAGGGATGGGTCCGCCGGCAGACGCGCCGTGAGGAAAGGCGACGGACACCCCCGATCCCCCGCGACCCCGCGCAATCGGGGCTGTCCGGCCTCGGAGGAGACGGCCCGGTCTGGGCCGGACCAGCCCCTCCCACGTGCCTTGACACGCCCCCCGGGTTGCAGTAGCCTCGTCCCGCCCCGCGGCGGCGGACCGCGACGGGACGGGAGCACACCGACCATGAGCGCGCGACGGCCCCTGCGCGTAACCTTCCTGGGCCCCTCGAAGAGCTTCTCCCACGCGGCGGCGAAGCTCCGGTTCGGGTCGCGCGGCGTCCGGCACCTTCCGGCGTCCGACATTCCCCGGGCGGTCGAGGCGGTGCTCGACGGCAAGGCCGATCTCGCGCTGGTGCCGATCGAGAACACGACGGGGGGGATGATCGGCGACACGCTCGACAGCATCCTGAACGGGCCGCTGGCGGAGCGGGGGGTCTCGATCCTCGAGGAGTGCCACCTCGACATCAAGCTGGCGCTGCTCGGACGCGAGGAGGCGGGGACGATCCGGCGGGTCTACTCGCACGAGGTGCCGTTGAAGCACTGCCGGCCGTGGCTTCTGCTGCACCTGCCGGGGGTGGCGCTCGAAAAGGCGCCGAGCACGTCACGGGCGGTGGCCTTGGCGGCGCGGCGGCGGGACGCCGCGGCGGTCGCGTCGCCGGAGGCGGCGGGGCGCTCCGGCCTGAAGATCCTCCGCTACCCCCTCGTCCCCGAGCGGCCGAACCGGACCTCCTTTTACGTCCTCGGGCGGGGACGCCGGGCGGCGGAGCGGGGAAAGCGGAAGGTGGCCATCGCGCTCTCGCTGGCGCACCGTCCCGGGGCGCTCTACCGCGCGCTCGGCATCCTGGCCGCACACCGCCTGAACATGACCCGGATCGAGTCCCGCCCGCTCCTCGGCCGCCCGTGGGAATACAAATTTTTCATCGAGGTGGAGGGGCGGCTGGGGACGGCGCCGGTCCGCAAGGCGCTGGATCGGCTGGCGCGGCAGGCGCACGCGGTGCAGGTGCTGGGAGGCTACGCGGTGCGGCGCCTGGTGCCGGCCGGGGGGTGATCGCGAGGGGGCGGCCGCTCGCGCCGACCCCTAGTTGGCCAGGCCGAGTACGGCGATGAGGCTGCGCAGATCCTCGTCGTTGAATTCGAAGCTCGCCCCCGCCATCAGCTCGGGGGAGTTGCCGATCCCGAGGCGGCTCGCCCCGACGTAGGCCTTGAACCCCTTCCAGAAGCGGAGCGAGGCGTACGCCCGCTGCAGGGGCCCCCGGATCTCCTCGTCCAGGTTCTCGTCGTCCACGCTCCCGTAGGCGTCGCGGATCTCGTAGCTCAGGCGGAGATCGCCGCCGAGCAGCCAGTCGATGTCCTTCCATTCCAGGTCGATCGCCCCGCCGCCCTTCCCTTCGATCAGCCCGCCGCGCAGCCAGGCGGGCTTGAGCCAGTCGCCGAAGAAGTCCAGCCGGTAGGCGCCCTGGATGTCGGCCTTGATCATCAGGTCCCCGCTGCCGCTCTGGATCTGCTCCTCGAAGCGGATGTCGCCGTCGGGGTCGAGCGACAGGAAGGCGGCGCCGGCCTGGAAGTACTTGTCCTCGCCGGGCTGGAGGCGGACGGCGAGGCGGGAGATCGTCTCCCCGCTCTGGGGGTAGAACATCACGCCGCCGAGGAGCCCGACCTCGGTGCGGGCGGCGCGGCCGACCACCTTTCCGAAGTCCTGGATCGCCTGCTCGGCCTGGCTGTAGGTCTGCTCGTCGACGGCGTAGGCGAGGAGGGGCTTCTCGCCGGACTGGACCTTCTCGAGGATCTCGCGGAGGCTGGCGGCGGCGCCGCGGATGTCCTCGACAGCGGCCTTGAGGTCCTTGCCGAGCTCGGCGTTGTAGAGGATGTCGTGGACCAGGCCGGGCCCCTCGCGGATCTGGGTGGTGACGGCCTTGAGATCGGCGGCCACGGCGCGGAGGTCGTCGTAGAGGGCCGGGTCCTGGAGCAGCTTGGCGGCGGTCCCCTGGCCGGTGTTCAGCTTCTCGCCGAACTTCTCGAGGTGGTCGGCGGCCTTCTCGACCTTGTCGTAGAGGTTCCGGTTGTTGATCAGCTCGTGGAGCGTCCCGGGCCCTTCGCGGATGGTGCGGGCGACCTCCCGGACGTCCTCGAGCGTCTCGCGGATGTTCTCGCGGTTCTCCTGAACGACCTTGGAGAGCTCCTGCATGGGGGAGGGGAGGGAGGTCCCGCGCAGGATGACGGAGGAATCGCCCGTGTCGAGGGGCGGCTTCTCCTCGCCGCCCGGGAAGATCTCGATGTACCGGCCGCCGATGAGGGCGGATTCCTGGATGGTGATCGTGTAGTCCTCGCGCAGATCCAGGCGGTGCTCGAGGCCCAGGACGACCTCGACCAGCTTCCGGCCGCGGTCGTACGCGACCTGGTCGACGCGCCCGTACGGGACGCCGACGACGCGGACCTGGTCGCCCCGCTTCAGGCCGTCGGCGTTGGGGAAGTAGACGGTGAAGAGGTGGCGACGGACCCAGGGCGGGGTCCACTGGCTCACCGTCACGGTGACGAACCCGAGGACGATGAGGACGGCGAAGAAGAAGATGCCCAGGCGGATCTCGCGGCCCATGCGTCACTCCGGCTCCAGTGCGCCCCCGGCGCCCGTCGCGGACGCTACCGCCCGCCGTCGACGAACTGCCGGACCAACGGGTCGTGCGTCGTCCGGAAGAGCTCCGGGGACCCCTCGAGATGGATCCGCCCCCGGTGCAGCATCGCCAGCCGCGTCCCGACGCGGAAGGCGCTGGCGATGTCGTGGGTCACGACGACGGAGGTCACCTTCAGGCGGTCCCGGAGATCGAGGATCAGCTCGTCGATCGTCCGGGAGATGACGGGGTCGAGCCCCGCCGTCGGTTCGTCGTAGAGCACGATCTGCGGCCGGCGGACGATCGCGCGGGCCAGGCCCGCGCGCTTCCGCATGCCGCCGGAAAGGACCGCGGGCATCTTCTGCGCGGCGTCCTCCAGCCCCACCAGCCGGAGGACCTCCAGCACCCGCGTCCCCAGCTCCTCCTCCTCCAGACGCTCGTGCTCCCGCAGGGGGAGGGCGACGTTTTCGAAAACGGAGAGGGAGTTTAGCAGAGCCGCACCCTGAAAGCAATAACCGTACCGGCGGCGGACCGGCTCCAGCTCCCGCTCGGTGAAGTCCGTGATGTCCTCCCCCGCCACGCGCACGCGCCCCGCGTCCGGCTTCATCAGCCCCACCATGTGCTTCAGCGTCACGCTCTTGCCCGTCCCGCTCCCGCCGAGGATCACGAGGGTCTCCCCCTCGCGGACGGTCAGCACCAGGCCGTCCAGCACGGCCTTGTCCCCGAGCGTCTTGCTGACGCGGTCGAGCTCGATCATCGCGGGCCCGCCTCACGACGCGCGTTCAATAGAGCATCCAGGCCACCAGGTAGTCGAAGATCAGGACGTAAATGAAGGCCATGACGACGGCGCGCATGGTCGCCTGGCCGACGCCCTCCGCGCCGTTCTCCGCCCGCAGCCCCTGCGAGCAGCCGATCGTCGAGATCGTGACGCCGAAAACGAAGGACTTCAGGAGCCCCCCGGCGATGTCGCGCAGCTCCAGCACGTCGCGCGCCTTGTCGAAGTAGGTCTGGTAGTCGACGCCGAGCAGAGACCGCGCCACCACCGCGCCGCCCGCCACGCCGATCGCGTCCACGAAGATCGTCAGGATCGGGCAGGCCAGGGCGAGGGCCAGGACGCGGGGCATGACGAGATAGCGGAGGGGGCTGATCGACATGACCTGCAGGGCGTCGATCTCCTCCGAGACCTGCATCGTCCCCAGCTCGGCCGCCATGGTGGAGCCGACGAGGCCGGCGAGGATGAACGCGGTCATGACGGGGCCCATCTCGCGGACCATCGAGGCGGAGACGAGCAGCCCCACGCTCGACTCCTGCCCCCAGCGGCTCAGCTCGATCCCGGCCTGCAGCGCCAGGATCATGCCGGTGAAGAGGGCGACGATGAAGGTGACGAAGAGGCTGCCGAAGACGGTCCGGTCGAGCTGGCGGACGATTTCGCCGCGCTTCCGGAAGGCCGCGGGGAGCTGCCCCGCCGCGCCGCCGAGGACGGAGAGGGTGTAGCCCGCCCCCGCGCAGTGGCGGCAGACCCACTCCAGGAACCGGCTCGAGGCGGCGGTCATGGGGGCGTATTGTAAGGGGGGGGCGGGAGCGAGGAAACGAAA
>CAYUME010000319.1:0-6074 GCA_964445475.1 uncultured Planctomycetia bacterium | reverse complement strand
CAGGTGCGTGCCCAGATCCATCGGCACGCCCATCAGGGCGATTGGTCGGCGGGAGGGCGGCGGGGAGAACCGTTTCCGGTCCGGGGACCGGGGCGGTTCTTCGCGTCCATCGTGGATATCCAGGCCGGGCCGGCTCGCCATCGCGTGTCCCACCTCGTCTCCTGACCGGCCCGTGCTATACGGCTTGCCGGTGCGCCTGTCAAGGGGCAGGCGAGGGCGACGGCCGATGTGGACCCGGGCCTACCGCACTTTCAGCGCGCGGCGGCCCGCGCCGGTGGATTCGAACGGCCCGGGGGCCGGGTTCGCCGGATTCCGCGGCTTGCCGAAGTAGTCGGTGTCGACGCGCAGCGGCGTGCCGTCGGGGTTCACGTAGGGAAGATCCGGGACGGCCGCCTTGCCGAGCCGCTCGGTGGTCACCAGCGCCCGCGTCCGCCCGGCCGTCCACGCCGGGTCGACGGTCATCTCCAGGTGGATGCCGTCGGGCTTCTCGACGAGCTGGACGCCCGGATCGGCCTCCGCCTGGACGAGGGGCTCCTTCTCGCCCGCGGCCGGCTGGGCGCCCTTCAGGAATACGTTCCCCTCCATCGTCACGGGCCGCGCGGCCTTGTCGTAGGGCGCCAGCCCGGTGCCGCCCGCGAAGAGGTTGTTGAAGAAGCGGTTGTCGCCCCCCTTGATGTTGAGCAGCCCCGCGACCCGGGTGGCGTGCGGCGGGTGGAAGGGGGTCTCGCGCCGCAGCTCGGGCCGGAGGAGCAGGCGGCCGGCCATCAGGTTGTGGGCGTAGGCGCCGCCTTCCGACATGTCCAGCAGGGTCGTGCGGGAGAGGAAGATGTTGTTGTCGACCAGGAAGGGTCCGTGGTTGACCTCGACGAAAAGGTCCTCGGACAGGTTGTCGTGGAAGAGGTTGGCGGTCACGCGCGTGCCCTGGGCCATCCAGTCCAGCCAGAGCCCCCGGCAGGTCCGGTAGATGTGGTTGCGGCTGATCTCGGTGTCGATGGCGGCGTGGAACTTGATGCCCGCCATCTCGGCGCCCGAGAAGAGCCGTCGGACGTGGATGTCGTGGATGGTGTTGCCGGTGACGGTGCAGAAGACCGGCCCGAGGCTGCCGACGATGCCCGCCTGCTCGCAGTGGGAGACGGTGTTGTTGCGGACGACGTGGTGGCCGATGTTCTCCCGGGTCCAGGCGATGGGATGGGCGAGGCCGCGCTCGATGGTCTTGACGTAGCCCTCGGCGGTATTGGCCGACGTGTTGTCGAACGCGTCGCCGTGCTTCCCGAGCGCGATGCCCGAGCAGACGGAGTGGCTGACGACGTTGTCCTCGATGATCCAGCCCTTGCTCCAGTGGGTGCCGATGAGGCCGATCTGCTCGGCGGTGGGGGGGGCCCAGGGCGTGGCGGCGTGGCGCATCGCGAAGCCGCGGACGGTGAGGTAGTTGACGCCGGGGTTCGCCGGGTAGAAGACCGTCTGGCGGACGTTGATCTCGATCTCGGCCGCGTTGGGGTCGAGGCCCGGGAACTGCGCCCAGATCGTGGTGGTCGTCTCGTCCACCCGGGCGAACCAGGTCGAGGACCCGGCCGCGCCCGCGGGGGGGCCCCGGAACACGAGGCAGAGCGTCTTGCGGCCGGCGACCGGCTTGATCTTCGCCGTGAGCGAGGACCACGACTGCCACCCGCCCGTGTTCGGGACCGTGCAGGCGCCCAGCAGGTCGCCGTCCGGCGTGTCGAGGCGGATCTCGACGATCCCGCCGCTCGTCTCGGAGGCGGCGCGGATCTCCACCTGGCCGGTGCCTGCGCCGAAGTCCACCCGCTCGTACCGGGCCCAGTCGCCCGGCTCGATCCAGCCGATGCAGCGGCCGCCCTCCGAGCAGGGGGCGGCCTGGATTCCGTGCTGGGCCGCGAAGGCCTCCGCCGGGACGCGCCCGGCGTTCCCGGGGCCCGTGACGGGCCGCAGCCAGGCCACGTTCAGGAGGTACCCGGGGTCCGCCGCCGGGGCGGCGGCGCCGGCGGGCTTCAGGACGTCCTCCAGGGAGGCCGCCTCGATGAGCCAGTGGCCGTCCCGGTAGACGGCGCCCGTGTGGTGGTCCCGCCCCTTGCGGTTGAACCAATCGCCGCGGATGAGGTCGCCGAAGGGGTTGAAGCGGCCGAAGAAGGTGTTGGGCAGCGACGCCTTCCAGGTGTCGCCCTGGACTTTCTCCCAGCCCTTCAGGACCTCGGAGCCCCGGATTTCGACGGTTTCGCCGGGGGCGGCGCGGTAGACGATGCGGTTCGCGTCGGAGGTGCCGCCGCGGGGCGGGTTGACGCGCTCGCGGTAGACGCCGGCGTGGACGGTGACGGTGTCGCCCGGCTGGGCGAGGTCGGCGGCGCGCTGGAGGGTGCGCAGGGGCGCCGCCGACGAGCCGTCCTGGGCGTCGTCGCCGGCGAGGGCGACGTGGAGCTCCCGGGCGGGGGCGGGCGAGGCGGCCAGCAGCAGGGCGGCTGCGGCGAGCGGGGCGCGCGTCATCGGGGGACTCCTGAGAGGGGTCAGCTATGCTGTACTGTACTGTTATGTGTATATATGTCAACGAAAACGCGCTGGCGTGGACGCGGGAAGGGCGGAACGCTGCGCGCCAGGATATGTATAATGCTGTACATACGTATGTACGACATTATACGAATACGCAGGGCGGCGGGCGACTAGCGCGCCAGCTCGCGCATCGCCGGCTCGATCGCGTCGGCCAGCGTCTCGTAGCCCTTCCGCGACAGGTGGAGCAGGTCCTTGTTGAACAGCTCCGCCTTCACTTTCCCCGGCGCATCGAGATAGTGCACCCCGGCATCGAGGAACCTCACGTCCTTCCCGTCGTCGAGCTTCGCCGCGATCGCGTTGATCGCGCGGACCCGGCCGCAGAACCAGTCGTTCTGGCGGGGCAGGATCGCAAGGAGGAGGATCTTCGTCTTCGGGAGCTTGAAGCGGAGGGCCCGGACGACGGTCTCGATCCCCTTCGCGATCTCCGCGTCGCTCCCGCCGTTCGCGTCGTCGTAGAGATTGTTGGTGCCGATCATCAGGACGGCGAGCCGCGGGGCGAGGCCGTCGACGGCGCCGTGCTTGAGGCGCCAGAGGATCTGGCGGGTGGCGTCGCCGCCGATGCCGTAGTTGACGGCCTTGAAGGGGCCGGCGAACCGACTCTCGAAGAGATCCTTCGCCTCGCTGTCCCAGCCTTGGGTGATGGAATCGCCGAAGAAGACGGTGTCGATGCCGCCTTTTTTCGTGCGCTCGACAATGGCGTTGTGCTGGCCGATCCAGCCGGCGCGCCAGTCCCAGCGGCACCAGCCGGGGACCCAGGGCTTGTCCTTGGGGAGCGGCGTGGTCGAGGGGTCGCCGGACGGGTCGTCGGCGAACTGGAACGCGGTGGGGGCGGGCGTGGAGCGGGCCGGGCGGGGCGCAACGGCGAGGGCGGCCAGGGCGGGGCCAACGGCCAGGAGGCAGGCGGCGAGTCGCATCGCGTCTCCCTTCACGAAAAAGTGGAGCAGGTCGGAACAACGGCCTCCGGGATGGCCCGGCGGACGGTTCTACGCGCGTCTCCGGCAACCTCACGCCTTCATCCGCCGATGCGTGAGGGATCGCGGGAGGCGGACCGGGGGAGACAGGCCGGGCTCAGTCGATGAACGCCCCCTCCACCTCCCGGGCCAGTTCGCCCGCCCGCTCGAGGTGCGGGGCGGCCGGCCGGCGGTTCAGGATCCGGTAGAACGCCACCAGCGCGTGGTCGGCGGCCACTCCCTCCCGGAGCAGTCCCTGCGCCAGCGAGAGGCCTTCCGCGGTCCCGATCTGCCCCCACGCCACCTGGGCCTGCCCGCCTCCCGACATCCGCACCGTCAGGTCGCCGTTCGCAGCCGCCGCGGTCACCGTCACCTCGCCTCCGAAGGCCGCGAAGATGGGCCCCTTCCCGGCGGCGAGCTGCTCGGCCAGGCGCGCCTTCAATCGCCTCTTCCACGCCTCCGCGGCGCCGGGGCGGGGCGTGCGCGCGACGGGCGGCTCGGTCTTCGGGACGGGCGCCGCGGCGGCGATGCCGCCGGGCTTCGACGGCGCTCCGGCTTCCGTCCCCGTACCGAACGGCGGGGCCGGCGGCTGACGCGGCGTGCCCCCGCCGCCGACGCTCGACGGCCCGTTGTTGTCCACCACGTGCAGCGCCGTCATCAGCCGGTTGACCTCGTCGCGCCATTTCTCGCTGCCCATCGAGAATCCGTGCGCGCGCTCGAACTCCGTCTCCGCGTCGCGCTCGACGATCAGGTCCCACGTGTCCCACGCCGCGTCCTCGGTGAAGTACGCGCCGTAGCTCTGCAGCGCGAAAAAGAGCTTCCGGCCCGGCGCCGTCTGGAGCCCCAGCGCCTCGGGCGTGGCGTCGGGCTTGAGCGCCAGCAACGTGCCCATGACGACCGCCGGGTTGGGCCCCCGGTACTCCTTTGGGGCGTAGCCGTCCGCCCGCTTCGCCGGCCAGCGCCAGCCGGGGATCTCCTTCGAGTAGAAGCAGTACCGCGCGGCGAACGGGTTGATCTTGATCGCGTGGCGGATCGGGCGGTCGCCGACGAGCTCGCCGAGCCGGATCGTGCCGCCGAGGGCCGACATCCCGGACGCCCCCTGGCCGCCGCCCTCCAGGCCGTCGCCCCGGAGGCTGACCGTCTTCCGGTTTCCCGGGAAGCGCATCCAGTCGGGCATGTGGACGGGCCCGCCGCGGACGGTGCGGCAGACCTTGCAGCCCTGCAGGACGCTGTCGCCATCGGGCATCAGGATGGCGAAGTTGGCGTTGGGGGTGAGGCCGTACGGGTTCTCCTTCCCCGCGTCCGGGACGATCCAGTCGTCGGGGACGCGGAGCGAGAAGCCGAGCGGCGTCTTCCCGGAGGCGCGGCCCGGACCCCACGTGGGGCTGTCGAGCACCTCGCGCTCGGGATCGGCCGCGGCGGTGCGCAGCAGGACCTGGATGTCCGTCCCGACGTGCTTCGCCGGCCCGAGTCCGGCGGGCTTGTAGACGGCGCCGGAGCCTATCGGCGTATTCCAGATGGAGTCGGCGGAGAAGGGCCACATCCAGGGGTCGCGGGACGACGGCTTGTCTGCCGGCGCCGCGCCCGCGAGGGGCGAGACGACGGCCAGGGCCAGAAACGGGGCGAGGCGGCGCTGCATCCGGGTATCTCCATGCGGGGCTGTAATCAATGTTCTTCCGTCCTCGAACATTTCACGGCTTGAACCGGCGTCATCCCTCCCCGGTGCTGTTTGAGCCCGCTGCGTTTCCGGGAGGGGGGAGGGGCCGGATGGACGTGTCCCCGAAAACAGGGGGGGCGGCCTTCGAGGGGGGGCGCGACTACGGCTTCATGCGGAACGGCATCCATTCCCGGATGTGCCGCGCGCCGAGCCCTTCGTAGAAGCGGATCGCGGGCTTGTTCCAGCCGAGCACCAGCCACTCCATCCGGCCGCACTTCTCTTGTCGCGCGATCCGGCGGAGCGCCGCCATCAGCCGCTTCCCGACGCCGAGTTCCCGGCAGTCCGGGCGGACGAAGAGGTCC
This sequence comes from uncultured Planctomycetia bacterium, assembly GCA_964445475.1. Classification (GTDB taxonomy): domain Bacteria; phylum Planctomycetota; class MHYJ01; order CAYUME01; family CAYUME01; genus CAYUME01. Next base: position 546 of record CAYUME010000319.1, on the reverse strand, counting down.
TCCAGGAAGAGCGTGGGGCGGCCCAGGAAGCTGCTGTAGGTGAAGAGGTAGATGGCGTAGCCGACCGGCCGGCTGCCGGCCTCGGCCATCAGGACCTCGATGCGACGGCCGACGTCGCGGCGCAGCCGCCGGCATGCGGCGGGCGTGGGGGGGTCGAGGCGCTCGTAGTCGGCCAAGGCCTTCACGAGGCCGAGGAAGGCGTTCGCATCGCTTTGCCGGTAGGGGCGGATCGTCACGCGCATAATCGGGATCTCCGAACGCGACGGCGGGGTCGCGGGATGCCAGTATAGCGACAAATCCCTCCGACGGAAACCGGTGAGGGGCAACGCCGGCTGCCGGGGCTTCTGGATGACCCGTCCGGATGGCTCGCCAAGCGGGGCGTGGGATTATTTTGGGGGACTTTCCCGAATTCCGGGCATTCCCGCGTCAGCCTGGACAGTGTCTCGTTTCGTGACTCAAAGGAGACGCCGGACATGCAGCTTTCGTGGCTGAAAAAGGACCTGGCCGAAAACCCGAGGAAGCCGATCGTAGCCTATTGGCACTATC
>CAYUME010000318.1:0-6100 GCA_964445475.1 uncultured Planctomycetia bacterium | reverse complement strand
CGTCCCGCGGCGGCGACGCCGCCGGCCGGGCCCGAGCCCTCCTCACCGAGGTCGCCGCCCTGCTCCGCGCCGGCCCCGACCGGACCACCTTCCTCGACAAGCTCCTCAAAATCCGGTCCCCGCCCCCCCCCGCCGCCGGGGGGACCGTCCTCGCCCTCGCGCGGGGCTCGTTGGGGGTGCTGGAGGTGTCGGCGCGCCGGCGCGACGGCGCCCCGGACGCCGGCCCGCTCGTCCTCGGCCAGGAGGTGCTCGACGCGGTGACGCGCCGGGGACACTCCGCGCTGGCGCGTTCGGAGGCGGGGGGGCAGGACGCCTCCCTCCTCGCCGTTCCCCTCGGCCCCCCGCAGGCGATCCGCGGCGTCGTCGCCCTGGCCGCGGAGCCCGGTACCGTCTTCACGGAGGAGGATCTCGATCTGGCCGAGGCGGTGGGGGCCGTGGCGGGATCGGCGCTCGACACGCTCGAGCGGCTGGCGGCCGCCGAGGAGGATCGGGCCGTCCTGCGCCGCGCGCTGGCCGGCGGCCACGACCTCGTCGGGACCAGCCCCCCCATGCGGGCGGTCTACGGGCAGATCGCGAAGGCGGCGCCGACGGAGGCGACCGTCCTCGTCCGGGGCGAGAGCGGGACCGGGAAGGAGCTGGTCGCGCGGGCGCTCCATGCCAACAGCCTCCGCGCGAAGGGCCCCTTCCTCGCCTGCAACTGCGGGGCGATCCCCGAGGGGCTGGCCGAAAGCGAGCTCTTCGGCCACGAGAAGGGATCCTTCACCGGCGCCGCCGCCCGGCGCCAGGGCCTCTTCGAGCAGGCGCACACCGGGACCCTCTTCCTCGACGAGATCGGGGAGCTCGACCTCAAATGCCAGGTCAAGCTCCTCCGCGTCCTCGAGGCCCGGACGCTCCGGCGGGTCGGCGGGACGGAGGACGTCGCGGTGAACGTCCGGTTCCTCGCCGCCACGAACAAGGACCTCGCGGCGCTCGTCCGTTCAGGCGGGTTCCGGGAGGACCTCCTCTACCGTCTCCAGGTCCTCGAGATTGCGCTGCCTCCCCTCCGTCGGCGGAAGGAGGACATCCCGCCGCTCGTCGCGTTCTTCCTCGACCGCCTCCGGAAGCAGGTGGGCCGGCGGGTGGAGGGAATCGCGCCGGAAGCGCTGGAGCGGCTGAAGGCACACGACTGGCCGGGCAACGTGCGGGAGCTGAAGAACTGCGTGGAACGGGCGGTGATCCTCGGGAGCGGCCCCCTCCTGCGCGCGGAGGAGATCGCGCTGACGCCCGGCCCGTCCCCGGGTCAGGCCGCCGCGCCGGCGCCGCCCGGCGACGTGCTCCCCCTGCGCGAGGTCGAGCGCCGCACCATCCTCGAGGCGCTGGAGCGCTGCGGCTGGAACCGGTCGGCAGCCGCCGAGAAGCTCGGCATCCAGCGCTCGACGCTCTACGAGAAGATCAAGGCGTACGGAATCCGCGCGCCGGAGGAGGCGCGCTGACGGCATCGCCCGGACAAAGCCCCCCGCAAGGCGCGCCGGACGATCCCGGATCGGGTGCCCATCCAGGCGTCCCCCCGGGAACGCCTTCGCGATCCCGGGACATACCCGAACCGAGTCCGACATGTAACGTCAACGTTTTCGCCCCCCCTTGATAGCCAAGGATGCGCCATGTCCCCCCTCCCCCGCATCTCGCTCGCTGCCACGCTGGCAATCGGAGTGGCCGCCCTCTCCCCCTGCACGCGCGCGGCGGACCCCCCCGGCAACACGCTCTATGTCTCACCCGCCGGCAGCGACGCGTGGTCGGGGACGCTCGCCGAACCGAACCCGGACGCCACCGACGGCCCCTTCAAGACCCTCGGGAAGGCGGCCGAGGCCGTCCAACCCGGCCAGACCTGCCTCCTCCGCAAGGGCTTCTACCCGGAGACGCTCAAGCCCGCCCGATCCGGCGAGCCCGGCAAGCCCGTGACCTTCCAGGCCTACCGGGACGAGCCCGTCACGCTCAGCGGCGCCGACCCCCTCGCCGGGTGGACCCCGGCCGAGGGAAAGATCCTGAAGGCCCCGATGGACTGGGACCTCGGCGACCAGAACCAGCTCTTCCTCGGCGACGCCATGCTCACCGAGGCCCGCTGGCCGGACAACCCGAAAGGCGCCCTCCTCCAGCCGGAGCGCGCGACGGCCGAATCGGGAGCCGCCAACACCCTGACCGATTCGAGGCTTCCCGGCGACGCGGGTGCCTGGAAAGGGGCCCTCCTCTGGTGCGCCGGCGGATCCAAGTGGATCTGCTGGAGCGAGACGGTCACCGCCTTCGACGCGAAGGCCAAAACCCTCACCTTCGACAAGCCCCAGGCGGACACCTGGTACCGGGTCGTCAAGGGCAGCCCCTACGTCCTCATGGGCATCCGCAACGCCCTCGACGCCGAGGGCGAATGGTGGTTCGACCGCGCGGCGAAGCAGGTCCTGCTCGTGCCGCCCAGGGGCGCCAACCTCCAGACGTCGGCGATCGAGGCCAAGCGGAGGCTCTTCTGCGTCGACCTCTCCGGCCTCAGCCACGTCCGCGTCGTCGGCCTCCGCTTTCGCGCCGGCGGCGTCCTCAGCGACGACCGGACAACAAACTGCCACCTCTCCCGCTGCACAGGCCTCTTCGTCGCCCACTCCTACGTCCGCGACGTCGGCGGGAAGGCCGGCGTCCTCGTCCGCGGGCGCGACAACGAGGTGAGCGGCTGCGAGCTGGCCTTCAGCTCCACCAGCGTCCTCGACGTGGACGGCAGCGGACACCGGATCGTCAACAATTTCATCCACGACGGCGGCTACGGGGGCAAGTGGAAGGGCGCCGTGTCGCTGCGGGGCCGGAAGATCCTCTTCAGCCACAACTCCATCCGGAACTCCGGCCGCGACCTCGTCTCCATCCACGGCCTCCAGGAAAGCCTCCTCCAGCACAACGACCTCTCCGATGCGGGATGGATCACCTGCGACCTCGGCATGACGTACGGGCACAACACCGACTTCATGAACACGGTGATCCGCTACAACCTCGTCCACGACAACCACGCCCCCGGCTGCGCCATGGGGATCTACTTCGACCACTGCAGTCAGAACGCCATCGTCCACCACAACATCATCTGGAACGCCGCGTTCGACCCGATCCGGTTCAACAACCCCTCCTACTTCGACCTCGTCTTCAACAACAGCTGCTTCAACTCGGGGCCCGTCGGGACGTTCGACCACAGCCACCGGAACGACCTCTTCGGCATGCGGCAGATCAACAACCTCTACAACCAGACGATCAAGCTGCCCCCGCACGTCATGGTGGAGCGGAACCGCGTCGAGCCGGACCCCGGCTATGCCGCCCCCGCGAAGCAGGACTTCCGGCTCCGGGTCGGTTCCAAGGCGGTCAACGCCGGCATGGTCCTGGAGGGCGTGACGGACGGTCACGGCGGCGGGGCCCCGGACCTCGGCGCCCTCGAGGCCGGGAAGCCGATGTGGAAGGCCGGACACGATTTCGCGCGCCCTCCCTCCCCCGCCCCCGTGCTCGAAGCGCCGGACGTCGCCTGGATGAACCTCGTCCGGAATTCCTGCTTCGAGCTGGAGACGCTGGAGGGGTGGACGAAGACCGGCACGGGCGAGGTCTCGCTGGAAAAGGGAAACGGATGGGGGAACGGATTCGGCCGCGGCAAGCCGGAGAAGACCGGCACGAATCAGCGGGAACTGATGCTCGCCAGAGGGGCGGCCGGCGTCGCGCAGGGCGTCGAAGGCCTCTCTCCGAAGACCGCCTACACGCTCTCGGGCTGGCTGAAGGTCGCGGACGGGAAGGAGAGCGTCAAGCTCGGCGTGCGCCACCCCGACGGCAAGGAATCGGCCGAATCCAGCAGCGCGACCGAGTGGACGCGCGTCGCGATCGACTTCACCACCGGCCCGGCCCAGACGAAGGTCACCGTTTTCGCCGCGAAATCCGACGGCGGCGGGGCGGCGTTCGTCGACAACCTCGGGCTGCCGAAGTCGCCGAAGGGGTATGCGAAGCCGGCCTCGAAGGACGGAAAGTAGGCCGTGCGACCAGGAGACAGCCCGGGGGGCGGGCCCGGTGCGCGCCCGGAGGCGCTCCCCCTCGGCTCACACCTCCACGATCCCCTTGAAAGCCCCCGGCGCCTGTATCAGAATGCGCGGAGGGCGCGTCTATCGTCTGGAGTTCCCTTGTCCAGCGCAGCACGCACGCGCCCCTCTTGCACAAGGAGCACGCCATGGCACGCTCGGCGGCGATCGCGGGCCTCGCGGTGACCTTCGCCCTGACGGGTTTCGCCTCCCTGGTGGCTGAGGAAGGCGCAGCGCCCCCGCCGGCCGGACAGCCCCCCGACCGCGGACCCGGCCGCCGCCCGCCCTTCGCCGCCGGCGCCCAGGACCCCACCTTCTTCAAGAGCGCCCCCCAGGCGAAGGACGAGGCGGAGAAGAAGATCCTCGACGTCCTGGACGACATGGACAAGAACCAGCGGCGCGGGATGATGAACGTCCCCGTGGACGACGGTCGTCTGCTGCGGGTCCTGGCGGAGATGTCGGGCGCGAAGCACGTCGTCGAGATCGGCACCTCCAACGGGTACTCGGGCATCTGGTTCTGCCTCGCCCTGCGGAAGACGGAAGGGAAGCTCACCACCTTCGAGATCGACAAGGACCGCGCCGCCAAGGCCCGCGAGAACTTCCAGCGGGCCGGCGTCGACGCGATCGTCACTCTCGTCGAGGGCAACGCCCACGACGAGGTGTCGAAGGTCGAAGGCCCGATCGACCTCCTCTTCCTCGACGCGGACAAGGAAGGGTACCTCGACTACCTGGAGAAGCTCCTCCCGAAGCTCCGCCCCGGCGGCCTGATCGTGGGGCACAACGTCAACCCGCGCCAGGCCGACCCGAAGTACATCCAGGCCATCACGACCCACCCGGATCTGGAATCGATCCTTGTGAACTCGCTGGGGACGGGCGTCAGCGTCACGATGAAGAAGCGTTGAGCCGCGCCCGGGACGCCACCGCGCCGGCCCCTGTGGGTTGATGAACGGATGCAGATCCGCTGCCCCCGGTGCCGGAAGACCTTCGAGCCCCAGCCGGGCGAGACGCCGCACTGCCCGTCGTGCGGGGATGCGGCCGCGGCAGAGACGATGCCGGACGTCGCCGGCCCCGCCGCGTCCCCGGCGCCCGGACGCCCGCCGGGCGGCGCGCCCCCGGTTCCGGCCGCGGACCCGCTCCTCGGCCGCGCGATCGGCGGCTACCGGATCCTCACCCGCCTCGGCCGCGGCGGCATGAGCACCGTCTACAAGGCCGAGCAGGTCTCCCTCACGCGGGCCGTCGCCCTGAAGATCCCCCACGAAGACCTCGTGCGCGACGACCGATTCCGGGCGCGGTTCGAGCTGTAGGCGCGGACGCACGCCCGCCTCTCCCACCCCGTCATCGTCCAGGTCTACGACGTCGGGACGGACCAGGGGCTCTGGTACATCGCCATGGAGCTCGTCGAGGGGACGACGCTCGGGCGCTTTCTGGCCCGGAACGGCGTGGTCTCCCCGGCGGCGGCCGTGCCGATCCTCACGCAGTGCCTCGCCGCCCTCGCCCGGGCCCACCGCGAAAAGATCGTCCACCGGGACATCAAGCCCGACAACATCCTGCTCATGCGGGGCGGGAAGGCCAAGCTCACCGACTTCGGCCTGGCCAAGTCGCTCGAGACGGCCTCGACGCTCAGCCTCACCGGCACGATCCTCGGCACGCCGCTCTACATGAGCCCGGAGCAGGCCGACGGCCAGCCGGTGGACGCCCGCAGCGACCTCTACTCGCTGGGAGCGACGTTCTACCACGCGCTGTCCGGCCGCCCCCCGTTCGAGGGCGCGACGCCCGTCGCCATCGTCCTCAAGCACGTCAAGGAGCCGCTCCGGCCCGCGCACGAGGCGAATCCGGCCGTCCCGGTGGGGATCTCCCATGTCCTGTCCCGCATGCTGGCCAAGAAGCCGGACGATCGCTATCCCTCGGCGGACGCGGTCCTCGCCGACCTCGAGGGCCTGGATCGCGGACGGATCCCCGCGCCGCCCGCCCCCCCGACGGCCCGAGCGCTGGCGCCCGGGGGCCGGGAGCGGGTCCGCGCCGGTGCCGGTGGCGTCGCGACG
>CAYUME010000317.1:0-6101 GCA_964445475.1 uncultured Planctomycetia bacterium | reverse complement strand
CCTCGCCGCGCCCCTGGCGGCGCCGGCGAGGGCGGAGGGGCTGCGGGTGGGGGAGCGGATGCGCCTGCAGATCCCGGCCGCGGGGGCGCCCCCGGCGGCGAAGCTCGCCCTCTCGCCCCGGGACGTCCGGGAGGCGAAGGCCGTCTCCTCCGGCGGCTACGCGGTCTACGACTTCGGGCCGGCGGAGGAGCCGGGGACGGCCACGATCGAGTGGCTCGCGGCCGGTGCGAGCGCCCTGCGCCGCATCGCGATCAACGTGAACCCGGAGGAGGGGAGCCTCGAGTCGGTCGACCCCCTCCCGTTGGTGCCGCGGGCGCACCGGGTGGGGAACGCGGACGAGCTGAAGGCCCTGATCGCGCGCATCCGGCGGGGCACCCCCCTGTCGACCCCCTTCCTCGTCCTGGCCCTTCTCCTCATCCTGGCCGAGGCCCTCCTGGCCAACCGCTTCGCCTTCGGGGCCGGGAGGCGGGCGGAGGCGACCGGCGCCGCGCCCGACGGGACGGCCTGACGTGCGCCCGGGCCCTGTCGTCAGGTGACCCGCCGTGCAGCCGGGGGTGCCGTCCTTCTTCCGGGAGCTCGATAGGGGAGGACCCATGGACATCGAGGTCTTCGCGCTCTGCGACGCCGCCACGGATTACGGCGGCAAGCTGAACCTGCTGGGGACATTCGACACCCTCGCGGCCCGGCAGTTCCCCTCCTTCCACCCGCACTGCGCCGTCGCGCTCCGGGTGCGCTACGGGCGGAGCGAGGAGGGCCACCACCGGTTCCGCATCACCATCGTGGACGACGACGGCAGGCCCCTCGCGCCTGCCGTGGAGGGCGATCTGGGCCTCGCGTGCCCGTCTCACGTCCCCTCGATCGCCGCGAACCTGGTCCTGAACCTCAACCGGTTGAAGTTCGACCGGCCGGGCCGCTATTCCGTCAACCTGGCGATCGACGGCCGACACGAGAAGTCGCTGCCGCTCACGGCGATCCAGGCCGCCCCCGAGCCCCCCGCCAAAGGCGCGATCAATCCATAACCCGAGATCTCCCCGTCTGTTGCGCGGGGGCTTTGCGTGTGGCGACAAGCCCCAATAACCGTGTAACTAATGAGACCCATTCTGTCTCTTATATATTGATGGATGTGGCCCTGCGTGGCCCGTGATGGATGCCGTCATATCAGGAGGGGATCGTCATGGCCAGGATTCTGCACATCGACGCGAGCCCGAGGGGGGATCGGTCCCATTCGAGGGCGCTCGCCGCGGAGTTCCTAGCGGCCTGGAAGAAGGCCCACCCGGGCGACACGGTCGTCTACCGGGACCTCGGGAAGAAGGTGCCGGCCCCGCCCACGGCCGAGTGGATCGCCGCCGCCTACGGCTTCGTCGAGCCGGACAGCCCGAAGACGAAGGCCCTGCTCCGGGAGTCGGATGAGATCATCGACGAGTTCCTGGCCGCGGACCGGGTGGTCATCTCGGCGCCGATGCACAACTTCAACGTCTCGACGGCGCTCAAGGCCTGGATCGACGCGCTCGTCCGGCCCGCGCGCACCTTCGAGGCCGGGCCGTCGGGTCTGAAGGGCCTGGTCCCGGCGGGCCGGAAGGCCCTGGTGATCACGGCGCGCGGCGGCATCTACGCCCCCGGCAGCCCGTGGGCGTCCTACGACCACCAGGAGCCCGCCCTGCGGACCGTCTTCGGGTTCATCGGCCTGACGGACCTGGCCTTCGTCCACGCCGAGGGCATCAACCTGGGCGAGGAGGCGAAGGCGAAGGGGATCGACGCCGCGCGCGCGAAGCTGGCGGAGCTGGCGAAGGCGTGGTGACGCGGTCCGGGCGGGTCGCGCCCCCTCCCCCCGGGGCCGGCCCGTCCCGGGCTGCAGCCCGGCTCCCCCCTCTCGTTCCGCACCCCGGTCGCGGGCCACGCATTTCTCACGCCAAAATGCGCGCAGAGTCGGATCAGGCGGTCAGACCTCACATCCCCACCACGTCCCGAATAATTATCCAAAAAGCTTGCAAGTCCGGGGCTTCCCGCGGGAAGGTATGGCGTTGGGAGCGTGCCCCATGGATCCGCTGCGCCCCGGTCTCCTCCAGCAGTTCGTCCGCGACCGCGGGCAGCACCTCGGCTTTCTCCGGGTGATCAGCCGCGATCCGGAACTGGCCGAGGAGCTCTTCCAGGAGCTCTCGGTTGTCGTGATCGAGAAGATAGGGACTTTCGATCCCGGCCGCGATTTCGGGGCGTGGGTCCGCGGGATCGCGCGCAACCTCCACCTTCGCGCGCTCGAGTCCCGCCGGAACCTGGCCCGCCGGCACGTCCTCTACGACCCCGCCCTCGTGGACGCCGTCCTGGCGGCCTACGAGTCCCGGACCGCCGCCGAGCGGGAGGAGAAGGTGGACCACGCGCTGTTCCTTCAGCGCTGCCTGGAACAGCTGCCGCCGCACCACCGCGAGTTGATGCGGGACCGGTACGAGTCGAACCGGACGGCCCAGCGCATCGCCGAGCTCCGTCGCCGGACCGTGTCGGCCGTCGAGACCGCGCTGTCCCGGATCCGTGCCGCGTTGCTGGAGTGCGTCCGGCGCGGCGCCTCGTCCCCGTCCTGAGACCGAGCGCCATGACCCCGGAGCAGTTCGACATCCTCTTCGAGCGGTACGGGACCGGCCGGCTGACGCCGGAGGAGGGGGACACGCTCCGTGCATGCCTCTCCGATCCCGCCTGGCAGCGGCGGTGGCGGGACCTGTCGGACCTGGACGGGATGCTGGCGGGGGAGTTCCGGGTTGCGGCGCCAGAGGCCCTGCCGGTGCCGCTGCCAGGGGACGCGGCGCGGCGGTCTGCGTCGATCTCGCACCGGTCGCTGGCCCGTGCGACTCGCGTCCGACGGGCCGCCCGGAGTCTCGCCCCGGCTGGGCCGGTCTGGCTGGTCGCGGCGGCGGCGGTCCTTCTGGTGGGGATCGCTCTCTGGCGGTCGGGCGGCCATGCGCCTCCGGTCCCATCCCCGGGCCCGGCAGCCGGCGCACGCCCGGAGGCCGGGGCCGGCGCGACCCGGAAGATCGATCGGCTGGCGGCCGAGCAATGGCTGTTGCGCGAGCGCCTGGATTCCCTCGAACGGGAGCGGGAGCATGCGGCGGCAAGGGCCGCCCTGCCACGACCGCCGGATGCGCCGGGCGCGGCGGCCCCGGAACGGGACTTGGCACGTATCGAGACCGACCGGAAGGCCGTCGAGCAGGAGATGGCGCGGACCGTCGAGGCGATGCGCAAGATCCGCGCCGGCGCGCCGGAGGCTGCGCGTCCGGCTCCTCCCCCGGCGACGGAGACCGGGCGGCCCCCCGGGGCCGTGCCGCCCGCTGCGGATACAGCGGCCGCCCTGGCCTCGATCGGGAACGTGGAAGGCGTCGTCTGGCTGGAGTCCCCCCCCGGCGAGCGGTCGGCCGCCCGGGCCGGCGCGCCGGTCTTTGCGGGAAGCGGGATCGCGACGGCGGGGGCGAAGGGCCGCGCGACGGTCGTCTACCCCGACCGGACCCGCGTCGAGCTCGGCGGGGAGACGCGCGTCGCGTGCATCGCGGAGGCCCCCCCGGCGGCGACGGGGGCCGGGAAGCGGATCCATCTCGCCGCCGGCACGCTGGCCGTCGACGCGGCCCGCCAGCCGAAGGACCGCGCGCTGGTCGTCGCCACGCCGCACGCGGAGGCGACCGTGCAGGGGACGCGGTTCACGATCGCGGCGGACGCGACGCGGACGCAGCTCCAGGTGGAGGTGGGTGAGGTGAGACTGGGCAACGCCCACGGCGCGGTGCCGGTGCGCGCGGGACAGGCGTCGTCCGCGACCGCCACGGCGGCGCCCTCCGCCCCGGCCCCCTTCCGCCCCGCCGCCCCGGCGGCGATCCGCGTCATCGACGACTTCGGCGGTCCGTTCGCGTGGGGGCCCGTCCAGAGCATGCCGATGGGCTGCGAGGCGGTGGACGCCGCGGCGCTGGGAGCCCGGCGGGCGATGCGCCTGACGTACACCCCGCGCGAAAACGGGAAGGAGTACGGATTCGTCATACGGCCCGTGGAGCTGAGGCTCTCCGACCGCATCGTCCGCCTTCGTGTCCTCGTCGACCCGGGCGTCCGCCCGCCCCGCGACGCGATCCTGGCCGTCCACTTGAAGGAGCGGGACGGCGATGTCTGGGGCCTGGACAGCCAGAACAAGCCGCTCCGCGACCTCGGGCCGGCGTGGCACACGCTGGACTTTGAGCTGCCGGCCTCCGAGAAGGACGTGCGGCGCACGGAGACGCGCGGAGACGGCCGGCTGACCCTCCCGGGCGTGGACGCCCTCCTCGTGGGCATCTGGGGACAGCAGGAGGGCCTGGTGGTGCTGTACCTCGGCGACGTGGCGGTCGTCGGAGGCGTCGCCGCGCGCTAGGCGCACACGGGTCGGTCGGAAGGGGTGGGTCCCGGGCGCCCCGGTATTTCTCCGGCCTTACCACGGAGGACGGGCGCATGATCCGACGTCTCAGGGCCCTGGGATGGGCGATCGGAGCGACAAGCCTGGCCGCGCTCCCGGCCTTCGCGACGACCTACTACGTGAGCCCCACGGGAAATGACAGGAACGCCGGGACATCCGCGTCCGCCCCGCTGAAGAGCATCAACACCGCGATCGGCAAGGCCGCCGCCGGCGACACCATCTACCTTCTCGACGGCAGCGTCTTCACGGAAAACGTCTACTTCGGCCCCGGCTCCGGCGGCTCGTCCGGCAGCCCGAAGACGCTGACCACGTCGTCGTCCGCCCCGGCCACCGTCATGCCGACGGGCACCGGCAGCACGGGTTGCTACATCTACAATACGGGCTATCTCACCGTCTCCCACATCAAGTTCGTCGGCGCGGGGATGGACCTCAGCACGAAGGACGGCGTGATGGCGTACGCCGACAACGCGGCGTACGCCGGGCTGAGCTTCCTCAACCTGGACGTCAGCGGCTTCGGGGCCACGGGGATCGTCATCGGCGGGTGGGGCGGCACGAATTACGGCTTCCAGAACACGCTGATCCAGGACTGCCGGAGCCACGACAACCGCAAGGGCGGGATTTCCAGCTGGGGCCAGTACCCCACGGCAAACCAGAGCCTCACCGTGCGGCGCTGCACCGTCTACAACAACCTCGGCGACCCCAACGCCACCAGCCACACCGGCAGCGGCATCGTCCTCGGCAACCTGACGGGAGGCCTGATCGAGCACTGCATCGCCTACAACAACGGCGGGCGCTGCACGACGACCGGCGGCCCCGTCGGCATCTGGTGCTGGGACGCCACGAACGTCACCATCCAGTTCTGCGAGGCCTACCAGAACCACGCCGTCAACTGCGACGGCGGCGGGTTCGACCTCGACGGCGGCTGCCAGGGCTGCGTCATCCAGTACTGCTACTCGCACGACAACGACGGCCCCGGCTACCTCATCTGCCAGTACAGCGGCGCCCGCGCCTTCACCAACAATGCGGTCCGCTACAACATCAGCGAGAACGACGGCCGCCGGAACGTCTGCGGCATCCAGTTCTGGTCGGCGGGCTCGAACGGCGGGATCCAGAGCACGCACGTCTACGGCAACACCGTCTACAACGCCTATGCCCCCGCCGTCTGGTACGCATCCGGCGGGATATCCGGCTGCTCGATGAGAAACAACCTCTTCATGACCGCCAACGGCAAGGCGCTCGTGAACGGCTCCCCCTCCACCTCCGCGCTCGTCTTCCAGGGCAGCCTTTACTGGGCCAGCGGCTCGACCGTCTCGATCGCCGGCTATTCCAGCCTGGAGGCCTGGCGGACGGCCACCGGCCAGGAGAAGGTCGGCGGAGCCCCCTCCGGCCTTCTGGCCAATCCCCTGCTCACGAACCCCGGGGCCGGCGTCACGATCGGGGACACGTCCAAGCTCGCCACCCTCACCGGCTACACGCTCCAGACCGGGTCGCCCGGCATCAACGCGGGACTCAACCTGCAGTCCCTGTTCGGCATCAACCCCGGGACCCGCGACTACTACGGGAACAGCATTCCCCAGGGGGCGTCCCTCGACATCGGCGCACACGAGTGCCCGCCTTCTCTTCCGGAAGCCCCGTCCTCCCTCACGGCGACGGCCGCCTCGTCGAGCCAGATCAACCTGGCGTGGACGGA
>CAYUME010000316.1:0-6104 GCA_964445475.1 uncultured Planctomycetia bacterium | reverse complement strand
AGGAACTTGAACTTCCGCTCCTGGGTCGCCGGGTCCTGGTAGATCACCTCCGTGCCCGTGATGTCGCTGGGCATGAGATCGGGTGTGAACTGGATGCGCTTGAACGTCAGGTCCAGGGTCTGCGCCAGCATGGAGACCATCAGGGTCTTGGCCAGTCCGGGCACGCCGACCAGCAGGGCGTGGTTCCGGGTGAAGATGGCGGTCAGGATCTCGTCGATGACGCGCTCCTGGCCGATGATCACCTTCGCCAGCTCGGTCTTGATGGCCTTGCGGGCGGTCTTGAGGTGCTCGATAGCGCTCAGGTCCTCGTCGGCCATGCGGGGAAGTGCCGGGGCGGGTTTCGGCGCGGCGGCGCTGTCAGGAGCCATCGACGGTCCTCCTATCCGGGGGTCGACTGCGAAGGCCGCTCACTTCTTGAACGTGATCAGGCCGGGAGCATCCGCCTCGCCGGGCGTGGCGGCCACGGCCTCGTCGGAGATGTTCCGGAGGTACTGCTCGTACATGCGCCGGTACTCGACCGGGCACCGGTCCAGGCGGCCCTGGCGGACGGCATCCCGCTCGCGCGCCGGGAGACACCCGCCCGGACGGTCCCCGCGACGGACGCCGGGGAGGATCCCGTCGTCCTCCGCCCCGGCGCACCCTGCTCCGTCAGCCCCGCCGTCCGCCGGCCGGTCCGGCAGGAAGACGATGACCTGCGCCGAGTCCGGAAACCGGCCCGGGAGCGGCCGGGACAGACGCAACGCCGGATCGGGATCGGCCGAGGCGGTCCCGTCGGCCCACCCGGACGCGGCCTGAACCGGAGGCGCACCGCCCATCGGTCCCTGGCTCATCAGCCAGAAGAAGCTCCCCGCCACAACGGCCGCCGTACCGAACCCGATCGAGAATTTCGTGGCCACGGCCCCCTTCACGAGCTGGGCGGCAACCGTCAGTCCGGAGAAGAGCCGTTCCAGCAGGGCCGCGCCCGTCGCCGCGGGGATCGCCGCCGAGATCAGGGCCGGGATCGAGGCCTTGAACGCCAGCGGTGCGGCCTGGACAGGCACCGAGGCCAGCGCAGCCGCGAGGCCGAGGACGCCCAGCGAGTAGGGGGCCACCGACGGCGCCCGGCGCAGGCGGATCAGCGCCCGGCGGATCTGGCTGCGCACCGTCTTCTCCGGGATCTTCAGGACCTCGGCCACGTCCTTGAAGACGAAGCCCTCGAGGAAGTGGAGCCAGACGGGCAGGCGATACCGCTCGGGCAGGCCCTCCATGGCCCGGAGGATCGCCCGCTGCATTTCCCGGTTGTCCAGGGAGGCCGGATCCGCGGAGGGGACCGGCACTGGCGCCGCGCCTGTCTGTCCCTCGACGGCCCGGTCTTCGCGGTCGCGACGCCGCGATTCGCCCCGGCATTTCATCCGCGTGACGTTGACCACGATACCCATGATCCATGCCCGCACAGAGGACTCACCGCGGTACTGCTCCGGCTTCCGGAGCACCTGGATGAACGCCGTCTGGACGACATCCTCCGCGTCGGCCGCATTTCCCGTATAACGCCACGCCACGCGGTAGAGCGCATCCGCGTGCCGCCGGAAGAGGGCCCCGATCGCCTCCCGGTCCCGGAGCTCGACAAACTGACGGAGGAGGGACGCATCGTCCGACTCCAGTCCGGCCGTCGGTTCCGTTTCCATGAGGAGCATGCTCATGCGTGTCTCGGACCATCGACGAGGCCCCTCATCGCCCGTCATGAGGTTGCCGCCAGGTCCGCCCCTTCTGCAATTAAACTCAAAACGCCCGGTGCCAGATCCCCGCGACCGCCGGGCGGACGCGAAGATTCCTTCCTGCAAAGCAAACGGCATGCCACGGGCGTCTTATGCATAACATCGATTATGCATAAGGGGCTTTACTAAGAGTATATAAATCAATTGGTTACTTGTAAACGAGGAAGGTCGGGGCCACTGAAATTTCCGGTGTAAAAGATCGTGCGCCGATGCAAAGGGGCTTGGCAGAAACGTGCCTGAAAACAGCAGGATTTCATCGGGTCGGAACGTCGCCGGATTGTGGAGCGTCGGGTGGTTGGCCGTGCCGTGGAGGACGCGACGGAGCCGGTCGGCCTGGGGCTGGGCGCTGGACGGACCCGAGGCGACGACAGCCCCAGGACCGCGATCAGGCAGGCACCACGCCGCATCGCGACACCTCCCGTCAGTTTCGGCTCTGCTTCAGGAACCACGCGTACAGCTCCGGGTTGTCGTAGGTGACCGTCCACGAATCGTGTCCGGCGTCAGGGTAGAGGGTGAACTTCGGGTCGCCGCCCGCGGCCTTGAGGGCGTTGACCATCTCCTCGGACTTGACCGGCTTGACGGTCGTGTCCTTGGCGCCGTGGAAGACCCAGGTGGGGATGTCCTTGATGGCCGCCGCCTTCGACGGATCGCCCGCCCCGCAGATGGGGGCCAGGGCGGCGAACCGGTCCGGGTGGGCGCAGGACCACGCCCACGTCCCGAACCCGCCCATGCTGAGCCCGGTCAGGTAGACCCGCTTCGCATCGACGGCGTGCTTCGCGATCAGCTCGGCCAGAAAGGCGTCCAACCCCTCGACCTCCTTCGTCCAGAAGGAATTGCCCGGGCACTGGGGGGAGGCGGCGATGAAGGGGAAGTTCACATTCGCCGGCTTCTCGACGACCTTGGGGATGCCGTGGATCTTGACCTTGTTGACGTCGCTCCCGCGCTCGCCCATGCCGTGGAGGAAGATGAGGAGGGGCCACTTTTTCGCGCCTTTCGGGGCATAGTCCTTCGGCAGGTAGAGCCAGTAGTTGTAGGTCGTCTTCTGGTCGCCCGACGACCGCTCAAAGACGAGGGGCACCTGCCGGCCGGGGACCGGGTCGTCCGCGAAAGCCACGGAGGCGAGGAGCAGGATCGCCGACAGGACGACCGCACTGTGTGCCGCGCGCATCGCTCATCCTTTCAAAAGGGAAACGCGTCATATTAATGATCCAATCGGGCGAGGATGTTATAGTCTCCGCCATAACGCAGACCGGAAAAAGGCCCTCTTCGCCACGGGGAAGGAGATCACGGGGGAATGATGGACCTCTCGCTGAACGCCCCGCGGACGGCCCATCGCCCCTGGAGGGCGGTGCTTCTCGTGCTCGCCGCTTGCGGCCCCCACGTCGCGACAGCCGCCCCGGCAGCCTCTCCTTCGCACCCGCCATTTTCCCTCACCCCCCCGCAGCGATCCCGCCTCCTGAAGGCCCTCGAGGGGCCCGACCGGCAATACGACCCGGTCGAAAAAATGCTCCGGAAGCCGTTCGGATCTCCGGGCTATCACACCACGCTCACCGGCGGGACCGTCCACCCGACGCGCGACGCCCTCGGATACGCCGTCGCCTGCCTCGACACGGGAGATCCCGAGCGCCTGAAACGCGCCGAAGAGATCCTCCGGAAGGTCCTCTCCCTCCAGGACCAGGACCCGAAGAGCAGGACCTACGGCATCTGGTCGTGGTTTCTCGAGGAGCCGCTGGCGACGATGTCCCCGCCCGACTGGAACTGGGCCGACTTCTGCGGCGTCCAGCTCCTCCAGGTCGCCCTCGACCACCGCGACCGCCTCGACCAGGACCTCGCGAAACGCGTCGACGACGCCATCCGCCACGCCGCCGCCTCCATCCGGAAGCGCAACGTCGGCCCCGGCTACACCAACATCTCCATCATGGGCACGTACGTCACGCTGGTGGCCGCCGAGACCTACGGCGACGACGATCTCAAGGCCTACGCACGCGACCGCCTCAACAAGGTCGTCGACTACAACACCGGCCAGGGGGCGTTCACGGAATACAACAGCCCGACCTACACGGTGGTCGCGGTGGAGGAGCTGGCCCGGATGCGGCTGCACGTCCGCGACGACGGGGCGCGAAGGCAGGTCGAGACGCTCTACCGCATGGCCTGGGAGGAGATCGCCCGGCATTTCCATCCGCCCTCGCGACAGTGGTCGGGGCCGCACAGCCGGTGCTACGGGACGCTCCTCGGGCGGGGTACGCTCGCGTTCCTCGACCGGGCGATGGACCACCGCGCCGGATTCGGCGCCGAGGAGGCCCCCAGCCTGCACGAGCAGCGCCTCCCGGCCCCCTGCCCGCCCGACCTCGCGCCCCTCTTCCTGTCGCTCCCGCGCCCCCGTTCGGTCGTCAAGACGTTCGTGAAGGGGCCCCCGCCTGTCATCGGGACCACGTATCTCGCCCCCCGATTCACCCTCGGCACCGTCAGCCGTTGCGACCTGTGGAACCAGCGCCGGGACCTGCTGGCGTACTGGGGCGCCCCCGAAGCGCCGAGCTATCTCCACCTCCGGCTCCTCAAGAACGGCTACGACCTCGCGGCGGGCCAGTTCTTCAGCACCCAGGAGGAGGGACGCGCGCTGGCGGCGGTCTGCTTCGCGACAGACGGAGGGGACACCCACGTCTCGCTCGCCAAGCTCAAGGACGGCGTGGTGAGGGCCCGGGATCTCCGGCTCCGGTTCGAGCTCGGCGGAGAGGCGGGGAAGGCGGAGCCGCCGGCACCGGCTTCGACGGCCGCACCGGCCCGCCTGCGCTTCGGCCCGGTCGGGATCGACCTCGCGGTCCCGCACGCACGCTTTGGCGGCGCGGAAGGGCGGTGGGAGGCCGGGCGGGACGCAGCGAAGCGGATCGCTTATCTCGACGTCGTGCTCCACGCGGGGGAGGAGAAGGCGTTCCCCCTGAGCGAGATCGGGGAGGCGGTGCTCGGGATCGCGGTGCAGGTGACGGACGCCGCCGCCCCGCCCCCCGCCGTGAAGGCGGAAGTTCGTGACGGACGCCTCGCCCTGCGCTGGGACACGATGGCGCTCGAGGTCCCGGTCCAGCCGGCAAAGGCGCAGGACCTGGTGAAAGCCTTCCGGGGCCCCTAGGCCCCGCAAGATCCCGTGGCCCTACGGCCCCCCCGTCCCGCCCACCACCCCCGCGCACCTCGCGCACAGATCCGGGCGGGCCGCGTCCTGGCCGACCGTCGGCCGGTGGTTCCAGCACCGCTCGCACCGCGGGTGCGCGGACTTAGCCCCCCGGATGCGCAGCCGGGGATCCGCCGGGCCGGGAACCGCCCCCTCCGGAGGCGCCTCCGGAAGCGTCACCTCGGAGACCATCAGGACCTCCTCCAGGCGGGGCAGCGCCTCCGCCAGGAAGGTCTTCAGCTCCGGGGTCTCCGCGTGCAGCGCGACGGAGGCCTCGACCGACTTCCCGATCGTCCCCGCTGCCCGCAGCCGCTCCAGCTCGCGGTTCACGTCCTGCCGCACCGCCAGCAGGTCCTCCCACCAGTCGAGCAGGGCGGCGTCCCCCTCCCGCTGGGCCGCCTCCGGCCACGCCGCCAGGTGGATGCTCTCCGCCGCCTTCGGTCCGGGAATATGCCCCCAGACTTCCTCCATCGTGTGGACCAGGATGGGGGAGAAGGCCGTGGCCAGGTCGACGAGAATGCGATGGAGCGCCGTCTGGGCCGAGCGGCGCACGGTCGACCCCTTCGACGAGCAGTAGAGGCGGTCCTTGAGGACGTCGAAGTAGAAGGCGCTGAGGTCGACAATGCAGAACTGGTAGAGCTCCTGGCAGGCCCGGTGGAACTCGAACGTCGCGTAGGCGTCCCCGGCGTCGCGGAGCACCTCGCGCAGCGCGGCCAGCGCCCACTGGTCGATCTCCTGCAGGGACGCCTCGGGCACGGCGTCCGTCGCCGCGTCGAAGTCGCCAAGGCTTCCCAGCAGGTAGCGGAAGGTGTTGCGGATCTTCCGGTAGGGGTCCGTCCGCTCCTGGAGGATCTCCCACGACATCGGGAGGTCCTCGGTGAAGTTGATGGAGGCGATCCAGAGGCGGAGGATATCGGCGCCGAGCTTGGCGGCGACTTCCTCGACGGGGATGAGGAACCCGGACTTCGAGAGCTTGTCCCCGGTCCGCGCATCGACGAGGAACCCGTGGGTGACGACGGTCCGGAAGGGCGCCTCGCCGCGGGTAAGGAGGGAGGCGAGCAGCGAGACCTGGAACCAGCCGCGGTGCTGGTCCGTCCCCTCGAGATAGACGTCGGCGGGAAAGGCGAGGTCCGGGTGCTTCAGGCAGACGCCCCGGTGCGACGCGGCGGACTCGAACCAGACGTCGA
>CAYUME010000315.1:0-6122 GCA_964445475.1 uncultured Planctomycetia bacterium | reverse complement strand
GCGCCGCCCGCCGCGCGCGGGCGGAGCGGAACTGGCCGCGGGCGCGGTACGATGCCGTCGTCGACCGCTACTTCGGCGGGGGCGCGGTCCTGCAGGACTGAGCGGCGACCGATCGCGAGCGCCAGAACGAGTTCGGCCATACGGATACCCGGACCCTATCATCAGGAGAGACGACCATGGGGCGCTTCACGGGATGGGTGGCGGGCGCGATGGTGCTGGCGGGGCTCGCGGCCTGCACGGACTCCGACGACGCGGCCGCCAAGAAGACGGCGCTGAAGGGCGCGCCCGACAAGGGCTGTCCCGCCTGCCCCGCCTGCACCGCCAAGCCGGCCGCGTACGACAAGGCCGCCTTCACGGCCGCGCACGCGAAGGCGCTCGACTACCTCGCCGTCCAGCAGAAGACGGAAGGCGAGCACGCCGGCGGGTGGCTGGTCGAGGTCCCTGGCAAGGGGTCGTTCCCCGACCTGGGCGTGTCGGGGCTGTGCGCCTACGCGCTGGCCAAGGCGCCGGACGCGAAGCCCTACGCCGCCCACCTCGCCCGCGCCGAGGCGTACATCCTGAAGAATTCCCAGCCGGACGGCTCCTTCTGCGACCCCGGCGGGATCCTGAAGAACTACAAGACCTCGATCGCCGTCCTCGCCCTCACGGCGATCGACCCGGTGAAGCACAAGGACCGGGTGATCCAGGCCCGGGACTATATCCTCTCCACGCAGAAGCAGGACGGCGTCTGGCGCGGCGGGTTCGGGTACGGCGACACCAACACCCGGAACGAGAAGCGCGAGAAGGCGGACCTCTCCAACACCGACTTCGCGGTCCAGGCGCTGGCGGCGTCGGGACTGCCGAAGGACCACCCCGCCTACCAGGAGGCGATCCGGTTCATCGAGGCCTGCCAGAACCGGAGCGAGAGCTCGGAGGTGGTCGGGCTGCTGGCGACCTTCAACATGGCCCCGCTCGAGGACGGCGGCATCAAGTACACGCCCCTCGCCTCGGGCGACGCGGACCTGAAGGTGGACCTCCCCGGCGGCAAGAAGGGCGCCCCCAGCTCGGGGAGCATGACCTACACGGGGCTGCTGGCCTTCATCTACGCGGGCGTCCACAAGGACGACCCGCGCGTGCAGGCCGCCTACGACTGGATCCGCGGGCACTACACGCTGGAGGAGAACCCGGGGCTGCGGAGCGAGAAGCCCGGGAGCGGCCAACAGGGCCTCTACTACTACTTCCACACCTTCGCCAAGGCGCTCGACACGTACGGCGATAAGACGCTGAAGACGGCGGACGGCGCCGAGCGGGCGTGGGCGCAGGACCTCGCCGCCGAGCTCGTGCGGCTCCAGAAGCCCGACGGGTCGTGGGTGAACGAGAACGACCGCTGGATGGAGGGCGACCCGCGGCTGGTCACCGCCTTCGCGGCCATGAGCATGAACACCCTGGCGAAGTGGCTGAACTGAAACCCGCCGGAGCGCGACGCGCGAAGGCGGTCGACCGCCCGGTTCGCGCCGGATGGCGCGGACGCGGACTCCTGCACAGCGAGGCGATCATGACAGGGACGAGCTCGCGCGCCGCCGCGGCGCGCCGCACATGGGAAAGGACGGAAAGACGGGCGAGACGAGGATGAAGACCGTCCTCGCCCCGATGTTCCAGGCGCGCAACCTGACGATCCTCTCCTGGGAGGGCCACAACCTCCTCGGCAACCGCGACGGCGAGACCCTCCACCACCCGGCGAACAACCTCGCCCAGGTGCGGGACGAGATCGGCTTCCCGGCCCAGATGGAGATGCTGCGGACCTACGCGCGGAAGGCGGCGGAGGACCCGGCGCGCGCGGCCCGTGAAGGTTCGCTAAGCCCGATGTGAGAACACCGCCGATTCGCGCCGACGATCGCCGATCCGGTCGGCGTGTGGCGGCGGGCCTCGGCGGCCTCGTGACCCCCGCCTTGTTGTCACGCCCCCGGCTTCCGCTCCATCCAGAACGGCGTCGCGCCGAACCAGACGATCGCGGCGACCAGCAGGATCCCGTGGAGCTGGCCCTCCGTGATCGCGTCCGCGAAATAGAGGAAGGCGGGGAGGACCGTCCCCGCGATCCCGAGGGCGGAAAGGATCTGGAGCGCGATGCGCATGGTCGGTTCTCCTCAGGCCGCGGCCTTCTTCTGGTAGAGCTTGCTCAGCACGACGTAGAGCGCGGCGGCGACGAACCAGCCGGGGAGGCTGACGAAGAAGATCTGGAGGGTGCCGGTCACCGCCAGGGCGACGCATCCCCCCAGCGTGACGATCCAGGCCGCGGCCGCCGCCCAGTTGATGTCGATCCCCGCGGCCTCGGCGTAGAAGCTCCGAAGCCCCAGCCTCGGGAAGAGCCAGAAGTCCACGAAGATCACGGCGCCCATCGGCATCAGGACCATCCCGTAGAGCGCGACGAAGCCCAGCAGCTTCATGGCGATGCCCGGAAACATGCCCGCCACGGCCGCGATCAGTCCGGTCACCAGCGTCACCTTGAAGCGCGACACCTTCGGCAGGATCGCCTGGAAGGCGAGCCCCGCGCGGTAGATCGTCGGATTGGCCGTCGTCCAGCCGGCCACGATCACGCAGAACAGGCCCGCCAGGCCGCAGGCGCGGTACGCCAGGGGACCGGGCAGCACGGCCGTGTCGCCCGGATCGGCCTTCAGCTGGATCGCGTAGAGGACGGAGGCGCAGAGCCAGGCCATGAAGTGGCCGACGTACATGCCCGCGGCGCTGGCGACGGCGTACCAGGATTTCCGGGCGAACCGGAAGACGGACAAGTCCGACATCCCGACGTGCATCGCCATGTTGCAGAACCAGGCGAAGAACAGGACGTGCCAGAAGGTGAACTTGACCTGCCCGGGCAGCGGGTCGCCGCCCTTCCAGATGGAGTCGTTCGCGACCGCCCAGAACCCGCCCGGGGACGTGACGCCGATCTGGCGCAGCCCCACGACGCCGAAGGCCAGGAAGACCAGGACCATCCACGGCGCGGCGATGTTCGCGATGCGGGAGACCATCCGGTACCCGTAGGCGGCCACGACGGCGATCAGGCTCCCGACGCCCAGGACGGCCAGCACCCACCCGAGGCTGTTGGGCAGGATGTCGTCGAGCTGGGGCATCGGGAAGTCGAACCAGACGCCGACGGCCGTCGCCGAGACCGTGACCATCGAGCCGGCCAGGAAACAGAACATGACGCCGTTGGCGAGGTTGTAGAGAGTGACGAGCTTCCGGCCGCAGATCTTCTCGAGCTGGTAGTAGAGGGTGAGGCGAACCCGGGTGGCGATGGGGGCGCAGAGGAACATCCAGCTGAAGACCGCGAGGAGGTTGCCGACGACCAGGCCGCCGATGACGTCGAAGGCGCTGACGCCCGCCGCCACGAAGAGGGGGCCGATCATCAGCTCCGTGCCGGCCGTGTGCTCGCCGGCGTACTGGCCGACGAAGCTCTTCAGCCCCAGGAGGGCCGAATCCGGAACCCGTTCGCGCTCGTACTCGTTGATCCCCGACGCGGGCTCGGCCTGCGGCGTCGGCGCGGCTTCGTCAGCCATGGCGTCCCCCTCTCCGTCGGAATCCCGTCGCGGAAACGTCCGGCCTGCGTCCCGGCTTCCCACTCTACGCCCGCGGGGCCGGGAGGGTCCTTGACGATCGGGACAATACATAGCACAAACTGGCCAGGGGGGTCCACGAATTGACGCGGCGGGGACGGGCGCGCAGGGAACGAAGGGCGCTTCGCGGATCCTCCGGAAGCCAACCGCTCCCGCCCGGAGGGGGAGGCATTCGGGGGGACCCGATCCGGCAGGCAGAACCGGAGCCTCCCCTTTTGATTATTGCAGGGGGTTCCCTTGATGTATATTACGTGGAAAATAGGATTCGCGGCAGGACTGGGGTCTTTCAGGGACCGCACCATGATCTCCCCTCCGCGGCGGCGCCGGATCCGTGCCGTGCGGGCCCTGGCGGTCGCGTTGGCCGTCACGGTGCCTCCGGCGCCCGCCGGCGAAGCCGGTCCGGCCGCCCCCCCGGCGGCGCCGCGCGACGCGGCGCTCGAGACGCTTCTGGCCGGGCTCGAGAAGCAGTACGGCGACAAGCTCAACGCGCCGCGCGAAGACGCCCGGTTCCTCCACCTCCTCGTCAAGATGTCCGGCTCCCGGCGCGCCCTCGAGGTCGGCACCTCCTACGGCTACACGGCCCTCTGGCTCGCCCGCGCCCTGGAAACGACGGACGGGACGCTCACCACGATCGAGATCGACCCGGACCGCGTGAAGGCGGCGAAGGCGACCCTCGACCGGGCGGGTTTCGCGGACCGCGTCACGTGCCTGACGGGCGACGCCCACGCGCTCGTCCGTACCCTCGAGGGCCCCTTCGACTTCATCCTCCTCGACGCCGACAAGGGCGGCGAGCTCGACTACTTCAAGGCCCTCGTCCCGAAGCTCAAGCCCGGCGGCGTGATCGCCGTCCACAACGCCATCCGGTTCAAGGACAACATGCAGGAGTACCTCGACGCGGTCGCGGCGCATCCGGAGCTGGACACGATGACGGTGAGCGTGACGATGGACGACGGGTTCTGCATCAGCCGGAAAAAAGGCCGCTAGCCCCCATGGACGCCCAGACCACGCTGGAGCTGGTCCGCCTCTTTACCCGCCTGGTGCGCTTCACCGCCATGTACGGCGAGGAGCACCAGCAGCCGCGGCAGGCCCTCGAGTCCCTGAAGCAGGCCCTGGACCGGGACCTCCAGGCGGAATCCAAGATCGCGATCGCCATCCAGGGGCGGACGCTCATCGTCCAGGGGATCTGCCTGCCCGACAACGACGCGGCCGTGGAGTCCCTCGTCCACATCCTGCGCACCCGCGCCGTGACCAGCCTCTCCTTCGCGCCCGGCGTGACCCTGGAGGAGCTGTCGCACGCGGCGCGGCTCTTCTCCATGAAGGCCTCGGAGATCCTGGCGGACGGCGCGATCAAGCCCGAGCTCCTCCGCGGCCTCGACCGGCTGCGGATCAACGACGTGCGCTACGTCGCCCTCGAGGAGTCGCAGGCGGTCGTCAACGCCGAGGACGCCGTGCCCGGCGGCCTGGGGGCGGCCGTCCAGGCCCTGGCGGGGGAGGGAGACGGGACAGGCAGGACCGGGGACGCGGCCGGGGCCGGCGCAGCCCCGGCGGAGGGAGACCGGACCGTCAGGATCCCGGTCGAGCGCCTCGCCGCGCTGCTCCGGACGCACGGGCTCCCCGAGGCGCGCCAGGCGACCCTCGCGGCCCTCGCCGGCGGCATCGTCCCGGGCGCCGGGGCCTCGGTCGCCGACCAGCTGAGCCGGGCGATCGAGCAGCTCCCGGAGGAGCTCCGCGCCGAGCTCTCCAAGCCCGGCGGCCGGGCCGAGCTGTCCGCCGCCGTCGTCGCCCGCCAGCTCGAGACCGGGGTCGACCCGGCCGCGGTGCGGGACGTCGTCCGGGACCTCGCCCCGCAGGCAACGGACGCGGTGCCGATCCTCGAGAGCCTGGCCCGGCTCCTGCCGAAGGGGGGACAGGGGGCCAGCCTCGACGCCCTCGCGCGGCTGATGAAGTTCCTTCCCGAGGTGGACCGGCTGGAGGAGGTCCTGCGCGGCCGGGTGCTCGTCGCGGAGGGGAACGCCGAGCGCCGGGGCGCCTATGCGAGCGCGCTGTCCGAGTACGGGTACGTGGTGGAGACCGCCGAGACGGCCGCGGAGGCGGCGGAGAAGGCGGTCGAGGCGGGGGATTTCGTCGCCATCGTGACGGACCTCGTGCTGCCGGACAAGAGCTGCGAGCTGATCCTGGGGAAACTGAAGCGGGCCCGGCTGGCGACCCCGGTGGTGATCGCCTCGCCCAAGGCGCAGTCGGCCGCCCACGACTTCGAGATCTTCTCGTACCCGAAAAAGAAGCTGCTGCCGCTCCAGGATCCCTCCGCGGTGGCCGATGCGGTGCGCGAGATCGCCGTCCGGCGCGAGCGGCCCGAGGAGGAGGCCGACCGCGAGGACCGGAAGCGCGCCCGGGAGATCCAGGAGAAGCTCGTCCCCCGCGACCTCCCCCCCACCCCCGGCTGGGACCTCGCCTTCGCCTACAAGCCCGCCAAGGAGGTGGGCGGCGACTACCTGGACATCTACCCGCTCGACGCCGATCGCATCGGGTTCG
>CAYUME010000314.1:0-6125 GCA_964445475.1 uncultured Planctomycetia bacterium | reverse complement strand
CGGCGGTGCTGGTGAGCACCCAGCCTCTCTTCGTGGCGGGCTTCTCGGTCCTCTACTCCATGGGGGGGGGCGCGCACGGGGCGAGTCCCGTGATCCTGCCGGTCGAGGAGATCCAGAAGCTCGTCGCGCAGGCCCGGGAAGCGCTGCAGAAGGGCGCCGGCGGCGCGGAGAAGTAGCGAGCCGGGAGGAGGCGTGACACGGGCCGGAGGGCGCCGAGGCGCCCCCGGCCCGTTTTGTTTCGGCAACGCCAGCCTCCGCGCGGGATTTCCTCGTTTCCCCGGCGAGCGGGGCTACAATGCCCCTCCTGGATACAAAGCACGGAGTCCCGGAGAAAATCCAGACACCATAATCCATAATCATCCCAATTTGTGATTTCGAAAACCTTGCGGAGCCCCCCATGTGCCTGTTCGAAGCCCTCATGCTGGCCTGCTTCGGCGTCAGCTGGCCGGTCTCGATCGCCAAGGCGGTGCGGACGAAGGTCGTGGCGGGGAAGAGCCCGCTCTTCATGGCCATCGTCATGCTCGGCTACGCCAGCGGGATCGTCCACAAGGCGCTCAACGCCCCCGACTGGGTGACGGCGCTCTACGCGCTCAACCTGGTGCTGGTGGGGATGGACCTGGCGCTCTACTACCGGTACCGGGCGAGGGCGGCATCGTGTGGGAGGGGTGGGTCTGGCTTCGCATGACGCGTCCGCCGGCGACGCCGGACAACCCCGATCCCCGGAGGGCTGCGGATCGGGTTGACCGCGCACAGAGGAACAGGCACAATCGGGCCCGGACGAATCCCGCGGAGGCTCCATGCTGCATCCGTTCCGATCCCTCGCGGCCCTGCTGCTGATGCTCGCCCGTGCCCTTCCCGCCGCCGCGGCCGTCCCCGACGGCCCCTTCTGGCCGGAGTTCCACGGGCCGGGCCGCACCAACATCTCCCGCGAGACCGGCCTGATGAAGGCGTGGCCGGCGGGGGGACCGCAGCGCCTCTGGACGTTCGGCGGCTGCGGCAAGGGCTTCTCCGGCGTCACGATCGCCGGCGGCCTCCTCTTCCTCTCGGGCGACTTCGGCGACGAGGAGCGCCTCATCGCCCTCGACCTGGCGGGCAACCTGAAGTGGCAGATCCCCCACGGCAAGGCCTGGAAGGGCCCGCAGCCCGGCTCGCGGTCCGCCCCCACCTGGAACGAGGGGCTCCTCTACCACCTCACCCCCCACGCCCTCCTCTCCTGCTTCGAGGCGGCCACCGGCAAGACCGTCTGGTCCGTCGACCTCAAGCAGGCCTTCGACGCGAGGGTCGGGAGCTGGGGCTTCACCGAGAGCGTGATCGTCGAGGGCGACCTGCTCCTCTGCATGCCGGGCGGGCCGGGAGGGCGGGTCGTGGCGCTCGACAAGAAGACGGGAAAGACCGTCTGGGCCAACACGGAGATCCGCGACCGCGCCGCCTATTCCTCCCCGATCGTCGTCACGCACGGCGGCGTCCGCCAGTACGTCACGCTGGCGCACGAGTCGATCCTCGGCGTGGACGTGAAGACCGGGAAGCAGCTCTGGAGCCACCCGCACCCGAGCACGTGCGACCAGAACGTCACGTCGCCGATCTACCACGACGGGGGCGTCTTCGTGACGAGCGGGCACAAGGCGGGCGCGCGGGTGGCCCGGCTCGGCGCGGACGGACGCGGCGTCGAGGAAGTCTGGTACCTGAAGGACTTCGACAACTGCCACGGGGGGGTCGTCCTGCTCGACGGCCTGCTCTTCGGCAGCGGCTGCCGGCTCTACAAGCGGGGGCTGATGTGCGTGGAGTTCGCCACGGGCACGCTCCGCTACAACGCCCAGGAGGTCGGCAAGGTCTCGATCGCGTACGCCGACGGGCGGATCTACTGCCTGGGGAACGACGCGTCGATGGCGCTGGTGGAGGCGACGCCGGAGCGGGCGACGATCGTGAGCCGGTTCGAGCCGCCGTGGAAGCACCCCGCCCCCTGCCTGTCGCATCCGGTGGTGTGCGGGGGACGGCTCTACATCCGGCACCTGGACGAGTTGATGGCGTACGATGTCAAGGCGAAGTAACGGCCGAGTACGAAGACGAGAACGCGTACGCATTTCCCCTCCAACGACAGGCCGTCGTCCGGCGGCGTGAAAGAACCGCCCCCGATACGGCCTCCCGGAACGCGCGCCCGGAGACCTGGAACGGGCGCCTGAAGGGCCTGTCTGCCAATCCGCGGAAATCCTTTCTCGGAGGGTCGAGGCGCATGAACCGAGCCCGGATCGCCATGCTGGCCCTGATCGTCCTGTCGCACCCGGCCGGCCCCGCCGCGGGGGGGACCGCCCTTCCCGACGAGACGCCGGCGCAGCGCGACGCCCGCATGGCCTGGTTCCGCGAGGCGCGGTTCGGCCTGTTCGTCCACTGGGGCGTCTATTCCGTGCCCGCCGGCGAGTGGAAGGGAAACCGGAACTACGGCGAGTGGTTCCTGGAAGAGACCAAGATGCCGGTGAGCGAGTACGAGAAGTTCGCCGCCCGGTTCAACCCGTTGAAGTTCGACGCGAAAGAGTGGGTGCGCATGGCCAAGGACGCCGGCATGAAGTACATCGTCATCACCAGCAAGCACCACGACGGCTTCGGCCTGTTCCGGTCGAAGCTGACGGACTGGTGCCTCGCCGGCACCCCCTTCCCCCGCGACCCGCTCCAGGAGCTCGCCGACGCCTGCCGCGAGGCCGGGGTGCGCCTCTGCTTCTACCATTCCATCATGGACTGGCACCATCCCGACTGGGGCACGCGCCGCACATGGAACGACAAGGCCCCGGCCACCCCGCCCGACATGGACCGCTACGTCGCGTTCCTGAAGGGCCAGCTGAAGGAGCTGCTCACCGGCTATGGTCCCATCGGCATCGCGTGGTTCGACGGCGAGTGGGAGTCGCCCTGGACCCACGAGCGCGGGGTGGACCTCTACAACTACTGCCGCAGCCTCCAGCCCGCCATCATCGTCAACAACCGGGTCGGCAAGGGCCGCTCCGGGATGCAGGGCATGGACAAGGGAAAGGGCGTGGGCGACTACGGCACGCCCGAGCAGGAGATCCCGCCCACGGGCTTCGGCCCCGGGGTGGACTGGGAGTCCTGCATGACGATGAACAACCACTGGGGCTACAACCAGCACGACCAGAACTGGAAGTCCACCCGCACCCTCCTCCGCAACCTGGTCGACTGCGCCAGCAAGGGCGGCAACTACCTCCTCAACGTGGGGCCCACCGCGGAGGGGCTCATCCCCGGGCCCAGCGTCCAGCGCCTGGCCGAGATCGGGACGTGGATGAAGGCCAACGGCGAGGCGATCTACGGCACCACGGCGAGCCCCTTCAAGCGGCTTTCCTGGGGCAAGTGCACGCAGAAACCGGGCCGTCTCTATCTGGTCGTCTACGACTGGCCCAAAGACGGCCGCCTCGCCGTGCCGATCGAGAACGACGTCCGGAAGGCGTCGCTCCTCGCCTCGGGCGAGGCGCTGAAGACCGAGATGTCCGAGGGGGGCGTGACGGTCCTCGTGCCGGCGGACGCCCCCGACGCCGACGCGAGCGTCGTGGTGCTGGAGATCGAGGGGACGGCGCGGGTGCCGGCGACCGCCGCGGCCGTCAAGCAGGCGGCCGACGGCACGCTGACGCTGAAGGCCGCCGACGCGGAGCTGGTCGGCCACGCCATCCAGCTCGAGACCAAGGGGGACGGCGCGCCCAACATCGGGTGCTGGACGGACGCGAAGGACTCCGTCCTGTGGAACGCGCTAATCGCCCGTCCGGGGGCGTTCGACGTCGAGATCGAGTACGCCTGCGAGCCCGGAAGCGAGGGCAGCGTGTGCCTCTTCTCCTTCGGCCAGGAACCGGTCGCGTTCCAGGTCAAGGCCACCGGCGGCTGGGGGGATTTCCGCAGCGAGACCGCCGGGCGGTGCCGGATCGGAAGCGCGGGGCCGGTGACGGTCACGGTGAAGGCGAAGACCAAGCCGGGCCTCGGCGTCGTCAACCTGCGCCGCGTGACGCTGAAGCCGGCGGAATGACGGCCCGCCGACGGGGGCCGGGCCGACGTGCCGAGGCGCCGGAGTCCGCCGCGGCTTGACCTCCTCCCTCCGAACGGGCAGAATGCCGGTCGCCTTCAGGCGGTTAGCTCAGTGGTAGAGCACCTCCCTTACAAGGAGGGGGCCACAGGTTCGAATCCTGTACCGCCTACCCGATTTCCCCACGAGCCGCCCGGAAGCGCGCCGCCGGGGCGACTGGCGGGATCACGTTCCATGCGCATCCTCCATCTCTTCGCCGACTGGAAATGGACCGGCCCCGCGGAGCCGGTGCTCAACCTCTGCCTGGCGCTCCGCGCGCGGGGGCACGAGGTCTGGCTCGACTGCCCGCCCCCGCCGCCCGAGGCCTCCAACTCCCTCCACGCCCGGGCCCGCGACCGCGGCTTCGAGCCGCTCTCGGGGCTCTACCTGCGCCCCGGCCTCCACCCCCTCGAGATCCGTTCCGACGCCTTCGAGCTGGCGGCGTGGCTCCGGGAGCACGCGCCCGACTTCCTGCACGTCCACACCTCGCACGACCACCTGGTGGGCGTCCTGGCGATGCGACGGCTGGCGGGAACGCGCCCGGCCCTCGTCCGCACCAACCACAAGGGGGTCCCGGTCGCGCCGTCCTGGGGCAACCGGCGGCTGATGCACCGGACCGACGCCCTCCTCGGCTTCTCCCCCCGGGCGCTCGCGAAGGACGTCGAAGCCTTCGGCCTGCGGCCGGAGCAGGCCATCGCGATCCCGACCGCCCTCGACCTCGACCGCTTCGATCCGGCGAAGGGGGACGGCGCGAAGGGGCGCGCGGCGCTGGGACTGGGGCCGGACGACGTCGTCGCCGGCGTCGTCGCGCGCGTCCAGCGCCACCGGAAGTGGCGCGAGCTGCTCGAGGGGTTCGCGCTGGCACGGAAGTCCGTCCCCCGCCTCCGGCTCGTCGTCGTCGGGCGCGGGACGCACCGGGAGGAGGTGGCGGAACGGCCGGCGCACGCGATGGGGCTCGGCGACGCCGTGGTCTTCGCGGGCTACCGGGGCGACGACTACCTCGACGTCCTGGCGGCCTTCGACTTCAAGGTCTTCCTCGTGCCGGGATCGGACGGGACATGCCGGGCGGCGCGGGAGGCGATGGCGATGGGCAAGCCGGTCGTGGCCTCGCGCGCGGGGATGCTGACGGAGATCATCGAGCACGAGAAGGCGGGGCTCCTGGCCGTGACGGAGCCGGGGGACCTGGCGAAGGCCTTCCGGCGCTTGGCGGAGGACCCGGGCCTGCGGGAACGGATGGGACGGGCCGCGCGGGAGAAGGCGGTCGCGGAGTTCCGCCTGGACCACCAGGCCGAAGCCGTGGAACGGGCCTACCAGGCGATCCAGCAGGACCGGACGGGATTGGACAGATGACGGCGATGCGCCGCCCAGGACGGGACCGGGGCGATCCCCCTGTTCCCCCTGGCGCTCTGGGTCGCACCCCCATTTCCCGGAAACAAAAAGCCCCGGCCTTTCGACCGGGGCTTGTTCGCGTCACCCGTCCATCCGGGACTAGTAGCCCATGCCGCCGCCCATCCCCCCCATGCCTCCCATCCCGCCCATGCCCCCCATCCCGCCGTCCAGCCCGCCGCCCGGAGGGCCGGCGGGCCGCGGCTCCGTCGCGGGGATGGCGGTGACGAGGGCGTCGGTCGTCAGGAGCAGCGTCGCGACGCTGGCGGCGTTCTGAAGGGCGCTGCGGACCACCTTCGTCGGGTCGATCACGCCGGCCTTCACGAGGTCCTCGTACTCGCACGTGTCGGCGTTGAATCCCTCGTTCGGGCTCTTCATCTCCTCGACGCGGAGGACGACGACGTCCCCGTCGACGCCGGCGTTGTCGGCGATGCGGCGGAGCGGGGCGGCCAGGGCGCGGCGGATGATCTCGACGCCCACGCGCTCCTCGTCCTCGACCTTGAGCTTGTCGAGGGCCTTGCGGGCGCGGAGCAGGGCGACGCCGCCGCCGGGCAGGACCCCCTCCTCGACCGCCGCGCGGGTGGCGTGAAGGGCGTCCTCGGCCCGCATCTTCTTCTCCTTCATGACCGTCTCGGTCGGGGCGCCGATGCGGAGCTGGGCGACGCCGCCGGCGAGCTTGGCGAGGCGC
>CAYUME010000313.1:0-6127 GCA_964445475.1 uncultured Planctomycetia bacterium | reverse complement strand
CGCGGCTGCGAGTACCGCGGCTTCATGGTCCACCGGGGGATCGAGAAGCTGGCCGACTCGGTGATGACCTACAACGAGATCCCGATGCTGGCGGAGCGGATCTGCGGGATCTGCGGGTGCGTGCACAGCGTCGCCTACGCCCAGGCCGTCGAGCAGGCGGCGGCGATCCGGCCTACGCCCCGCGCGGAGTTCATCCGGACGATCATGCTCGAGCTGGAGCGCCTCCACAGCCACCTCCTCTGGGTGGGGCTGGCCGGCCACCTTCTCGGCTTCGACACCCTCTTCATGCAGTGCTTCCGGATGCGCGAGCCGATCATGAAGATGGCCGAGGCGATCACGGGGAACCGCAAGACCTACGCCCTCTGCGTGATCGGCGGCGTCCGGTGGGACCTCACGCTCGAGCTCCGGCGGGGTCTCCAGCAAATGCTCGACCGGCTGGAGCCGGAATGGCGCGCGCTGGCCGACGCCGTGGCGGGGGATCGGAACGTCCAGAAGCGCTCCCGGGGCGTCGGCGTGACCGACCGCGCGCTCGTCAAGGACATGGGCCTGCTCGGCCCCGTCGCCCGCGCCGCCGGCGTCCCGTTCGACATCCGTCACGACTTCCCCTACGCCGCCTACGACAAGGTCGACTTCGACGTCGTCGTGCAGGAGGGCGGGGACGTCTGGGCGCGCGTCCTCGTGCGCGTCCTCGAGGTCTTCGAGTCGATCCGGATCGTTCACCAGTGCCTGGAGAAGCTTCCCGAGGGGCCGATTCAGCAGCCGATCGACGGCGAGCTGCAGGTCGGGCGGATGGGGCTCTCCTCGGTCGAGGCGCCCCGCGGCGAGTCGCACCATTTCGTCGTGACCGGCGAGAACAACCGCCCCCGCCGCTGGCGCGTCCGCGCCCCGACCTACCAGAACCTCCAGGGCATCCCCGCGATGATCCGGGACCAGCGGTTGACCGACATGACGATCTCGCTCGGCAGCATCGATCCCTGTTTTTCCTGCACCGACCGGTTGGAGACGGTGGACATCCGGTCGGGGGCGGTCCGGGTCTGGGGCCCTGCGGAGCTCGAAGCCCTGGTCCGGAAGGCGAAGGGGGATGAGTCCTGACATGAGCACGGAACCGCTCGTCCGCATCGG
This sequence comes from uncultured Planctomycetia bacterium, assembly GCA_964445475.1. Taxonomy (GTDB): domain Bacteria; phylum Planctomycetota; class MHYJ01; order CAYUME01; family CAYUME01; genus CAYUME01. The sequence continues at coordinate 5,005 of CAYUME010000313.1, read as the reverse complement.
CCTGGGGGCCGTGAACGTGGCCTTGGTCGTCGGGCTCGCCCCGCTGGCCGAGGGGATCCTCCGCAAGGTCACGGCGCGGATCCAGTCCCGGCAGGGGCCTCCGTTGCTCCAGCCCTACCTCGACCTCTTCAAACTCGTTGGGAAGGAGGACCTGGAGTCGGGGACCGTCCCGTGGATGCAGCGGTTCGCGGCCGCGCTCGCGCTGGCGTCGATCCTGTCCGTGGCGCTCCTGGTTCCCATGGGCGGCGCGTCGCCGCTGGGCGGCCGGGCCGACGCGATCCTGCTCGTCTACCTGCTGGCGTTGTGCGGGATCTCCAGCCTCCTGGGCGCCCTGGCCGCCGGTTCCGTCTACTCGCTGATGGGCATGAGCCGCGAGATGATGGCGATGATGACCCTCGAGCCGGTCCTCGGGATCGCCGTGATCGTCGGGGCCGTCCACACGGGCTCGCTCCGGCTGGATGCGGTCCTGGCCGGCTCGGTCTATGCCGGCGCCGCCTTTCCGTGGGCGGGCGTGCTTCTCTTCATCGTCGGCCTCTTCGCCCTCCAGGCCTTCGTGGGGCGGCTTCCCTTCGACGTGGCGGAGGCGGAGACGGAGATCATGGAAGGGCCCCTCGTCGAGTACTCGGGGCCGAAGCTCGCCCTCTTCAAGCTCGCGCAGATGGCGAAGCTCGTCGTCTACGCCGCGCTCTTCGTCTCCCTCTTCTGCCCGTGGGGGACGGGGTCGTATCCGCTGGACCTCGTGCTCTTCCTGGCGAAGGTGCTCGTCCTGGTCCTGCTCGTCACCCTCGTGGCGGCGACGCATGCGCGCTACCGGATCGATCAGGTGGTGCGCTATTACGCGATCCTGCTCGGCGTCTCGTTTGCAGCCCTCGTCATGGCCGTCTGGGGGTATTGAGCGATGTCCTGGCTCAGCAAGTTGAAGGAAGCCGTGATCTGCCTCAAGGCGGGGCGGGTCACGATGCCGTACCCGTTCCAGCCCGACACGCCGCCGGAGCGGTTCCGGGGACGCCCGGTCTTCGACCCCGCGAAGTGCGTCGGCTGCGCGGGTTGCGCCAACAACTGTCCCGCCCGCGAGATCCTCGTCCACGACCCCTCCCAGGAGGTCCGGGTGGTGAAGTACATCGGCCGGCGCTGCACCTATTGCGGTCGCTGCGCCGATCTTTGCCCGGAGGGGGCCATCACGATGAGCCGCCAGTTCGAGACGGCCACCGGCGCCATCGGCGATCTCCGGCAGGAGATCTGGGCCTTCATGGGGACCTGCCAGCGCTGCGGGCGATGCTTCAAGGGCGCCGGCCCCCTCGAGACCCTCATGATGAAGGGATACCGTTTCGACGACCTGGCCGGCGACCGGTGGGTCTACGACGCGAAGTCTTTCCTCGAGAGCGATCCGGCGGTCCGGGATCTCGAGGTGGAGCTGGATTGAGGGCGCCTTTTAGGCGATGCCGCCGTGAGCCTGCTCAAGGACTGGTGCCGGAAGGCCTTCCCCCGCTCGCTCTGGGTCTACCACGCGAACAGCGGGGGCTGCAACGGCTGCGACATCGAGGTCCTGAACGTGCTCACGCCGTATTTCGACGAGGAGCGCTTCGGGATCCGCCTGGTCGGGTCCCCGCGTCACGCGGACGTGATGCTCTGCCAGGGGCCGGCGTCGCGCACGACGGCGAAGGCCCTCCGCCGCGCATACGAGGCGATTCCCGCCCCCAAGCTCGTTTTCGCCGTCGGCAACTGCGCCTGCGGCGGCGGGATCGGGTAGGACACCTACAACGTGCTCGGCCCCGTCGAGAAGGTCATCCCCGTCAACTTCTACATTCCCGGATGCCCTCCGCGACCGGAGGCGATCCTCTACGGCGTCGCCCTCGCCCTCGGGCTCGTCGACAAGAAGGTTGCCGCCGAGGTCGTCAAGCAGCCCGAGTTGCCGATCGTCCGCTATCACCCCGAGGCGCTGGACGTGAAGGACGGGATCCGGGTCTATACCCGGCAGGAACGGATCTGAGCGCATGAGCGAAGCCCGCCCCGCCACCGAGACGATTTCTGCCCGCGCCGCCCGGGTGTCTGGCCAGAGTCCTTTCCGGTGCTACCAGTGCGGCAAGTGCTCTGCGGGATGCCCGACGGCGGGGAAGGGGGATCTGCTGCCCCATGTCGTCTTTCGCCTGCTCCAGATGGACGACGAGAGCGTCCTGCACGCCCTCCAGCCGTGGCTCTGCGTCTCCTGCCAGACGTGCATGACGCGGTGCCCGCAGGAGATCGACCTGTCTCGCGTCATGGACTTCCTTCGCGCGGAGGCCCTGCGCCGGGGCACCGTGCCGGCCGCGGCGCGGCGGATCGTCGCCTTCAACGAGGCCTTTCTGGGCTGCGTGGGGGGCTCGGGGCGCCTGAACGAGGTGGTCCTGGGCGCCACCTACAACCTCAAGACCCTGGACCCGTTCCAGAACGCGGGCCTGATGCCGGCCTTGATAGCGCGCGGAAAGATCCGGCTGCCCGGGCGGCGGGTGCGCGGCCTCCGGGAGGCCTTGGCGCGTGCGCGGGAGAAGCGATGACCCGATACAGCTATTTCCCCGGCTGTTCGCAGCACGGGACGGCCCGCGAGATGGGCGAGTCCACCGTGGCGGTCTTTGACGCCCTCGGGCTCGGCCTCGACGCGATCGAGGACTGGGTCTGCTGCGGCGCCACGCCGGCCCACGCCACCGACCCGGTTGCCGCGGACGTCCTGGGGCGCTGGAATCTGGCCCGCGCGTCGAAGCGTCCCGGCGTGCCGGTGGTGACCGGCTGCGCCGCCTGTTTCGCCCGGCTGCGCGCGACCCGGGAGGAGATCCGGCACCGCCCGGATCGCGCCGGGGCGGCGTCGGACCCCGACGGCGCTGTCGATCCCCGTCTCGAGATCCTCCATGTGGCCCAGGTCCTGGGGCAGGCCGAGGTGATCGGGCGGATCCGGGAGCGGGCGCGCACCCCCCTGAACGGCCTGCCGGTCGCCTGCTATTACGGCTGCCTCCTGACGCGGCCGCCGGGCCCCGGCGCGGCGGATGACGCCGAGGAGCCGACGCTGCTCGAGACGGTGGCGCAGGCGGCGGGGGCGGCGCCGGTCCCCTGGCCTCTGCGCCTGGACTGCTGCGGCTCCTCGCTCGCCCTGCCCCGGCCGGACCTCGTCGCCGAGCTGGCGGGGAAGCTGCTCGCGAGCGCGCACGCCCGCGGGGCGAAGGCCATCGTCGTGGCCTGTCCCCTCTGCCACGCGAATCTCGATGTCCAGCAGGCGGCCATCGCGCGCTCCCGCGTGCTGGAGGCCTACCTTCCGGTGGTCTACCTGACGCAGCTCGTGGGGCTGGCCTTGGGGCTGCCCGGCCGCAGCCTGGGATTGCATCGACATTTCGTTCCCGTGCCGTTCGACGCGTGGCGATCGGCCGGAGCACCGGCCGTGCCGGCGTCGGCCTGAGGAGCTTCCCGTGTCCCGGATCGGCGTCTTCGTCTGTCATTGCGGCGAGAACATCGGGCGCACCGTGGACTGCGCGGCCGTGGCCGAGGCGGCCCGGTCGTTCCCGGGGGTCCGCTTCGCGGTCGACTACAAGTACGTCTGTTCCGACCCGGGCCAGGCCCAGATCCGCGAGGCCATCCGCGAGCATCGGCTCGACGGGGTCGTCGTGGCCGCCTGCAGCCCCTCGATGCACGAGGCAACTTTCCGGCGGACGACGGCCGGCGCGGGGCTCAACCCCTACCGCTGCGAGGTGGCCAACATCCGCGAGCAGTGTTCGTGGGTCCACGACGACCGCGAGGCCGCCACGGCCAAGGCCGTCGACCTCGTGCGGATGATGGTCGAGAAGGTCAAGCGCAACCGGGACCTGACGCCCATCCGGGTGCCCGTCACGCGGCGCGCGATGGTGGTGGGGGGCGGCATCGCGGGCATCCAGGCGGCGCTCGACCTGGCCAACGGCGGCGTCCCCGTCGCGCTCGTGGAGCGGGAGCCCTCCATCGGCGGCCACATGGCGCAGCTCTCCGAGACCTTCCCCACGCTGGATTGCTCCCAGTGCATTCTCACGCCGCGGATGGTCGAGGTCGCCCAGCATCCCCTCATCACCCTCCATACCTACGCCGAGATCGACGAGGTCCAGGGCTACATCGGGAACTTCCGGGTCGTCGTCCGCAGGAAGGCGCGGTCGGTCGACCTGGCGAAGTGCACCGGCTGCGGCCTCTGCCAGCAGAAGTGCCCCCAGAAGAAGATCCCCTCCGCGTTCGACGCGGGGCTGGGACGGCGCACCGCCATCTACGTCCCCTTCCCCCAGGCCGTCCCCAACAAGCCCGTCATCGACCGCGCGAACTGTCTCCGGTTCAAGACCGGCAAGTGCGGCCTCTGCGAGCGCGCCTGCGGTCCGAAGGCGATCGATTTCGACCAGAAGGACGAGACGGTCACGGAGGAGGTCGGCGCGATCGTCCTCGCCACCGGGTACCAGCTCTACGGCATCGGGGCGCAGCCGCCCGGAGCCGTCCGGGGCTATCCCGAATACGGCCACGGGACGATCCGGGACGTCATCGACGGCATGCAGTTCGAGCGGCTGGCCTCCGCCTCGGGCCCGACCGGCGGGGAGATCCGGCGCCCCTCCGACGGGAAGGTCCCGCAGACCGTCGTCTTCCTGCAGTGCGTCGGCAGCCGCGATCCCCAGAAGGGCATCCGCTACTGCTCGAAGATCTGCTGCATGTACACGGCGAAGCATGCGCTTCTCTACAAGCACAAGGTTCACGGCGGGCGGGCGGTGGTCTTCTATATGGACGTGCGGGCGGCGGGGAAGGGGTACGACGAGTTCGTGCGCCGCGTCGCCGAGGACGAGCAGGTGCCCTACCTCCGCGGCCGCGTCTCCCGCCTCTACGAGGACGGGGGGCAGGTTGTCGTCAACGGCGTGGACACCCTGGCGGGCCGTCCGGTGGAGATCCGCGCCGACCTCGTGGTCCTCGCCACGGCGGTGCGCCCCCAGGCCGATGCCACCCAGTTGGCGCAGCGGTTCGGCGTCGGATACGACGCGGA
>CAYUME010000312.1:0-6130 GCA_964445475.1 uncultured Planctomycetia bacterium | reverse complement strand
CCCGAGGCGCTCGACGCCTTCCTCGAGGCCCTTTTCGACACCGACGAGGAGACGGTCCGCCAGGCGACGGAGGCGGCCCGCCAGCGGTTCCCGGCGATGGCCGGACCGGAACAGCTGGCGATCCTGCGGCGGCTGCAAAAGCTTCTCCCGTCGGCCTCCCCCGCGAAGGCGCCCGCCGCCCTGGCCGCCCTGATGAAGCTCCTCGGCTTTCTCCGCCGGCCGGAGGCGGTACCGGACCTCCTGGCCCGGCTCGGGCCGAAGCTCCCCCCGGCGGCGAGAAAGAACGCCATCGTCTCCCTCCAGCACCTCGACCTGTCGGGAGCGGACCCGAAGGCGGTGGCGGGGGCGGTCCTGCCGCTCCTGAAGGAGCCGGACTGGGCAAACCTGGTCGCCCCCGCCCTGACGGTGCTGAGCCGGATCGCGGTGCCGAAGTCGCTGGCCGCGACGGTGAAGGCCCTGCGCGAGAGCCCGCACCCGGCCGTCCGGTCGTTCGCGACACGGGCGCTGGGAGCGACCGGCACGGCACAGGCGGCCGACACGCTCCTCGCCGCGCTGGCGGGGGCGGACCCCCGGGAGCGCGAACAGGCGGCGGCGGCCCTCCGACAGAACCCCGCGTACCTCCCGCGGCTCGCCGCCGAGTTGGAGAAGGCGAAGGATGCCGCCTATGCCTGGTCGCTGGCCGGGATCCTCCGCGCCGGCCGCGAGTCGGTCCCGAAGCCGCTGGCCCGGAAGCTGCTCGGCCTCGGAATGAAGCGGCTGTCGAAGGGGGACGAGGAGTCGGCGCGGGCCTTCCTCGAGGTGGCGCGGTTCGTCGTGCCCGAGACGACCCGGGAGGCGCTTCACAAGGCGGGAACGGCGTTGCTGAAAAAAGGGCGTGCGGAGGCGGCGGAGGCCTTCCTGCGGTACCTGGAGCGCGACGAGCTGTTCACCCCGGCGGGGCTGCTCGCGCTGGCCGTGGCGCGTCTCCTGCGGTCGGGCGTCTCCCTCGACACGGCCGCGCGCGGCGCCAATCCCGGCATCCCGCTGCTGGTGCGCCTGCTACGGCGGGGCGACGTCCCCCTGGCCAAGCTCCTGCAGCCGTGGAGCCGCGCCCTCGGCGCCGGAGGCCTCCTCTACCTCGGGTTCCACTTCCTCGAACAGGCGGGGCCGGAGCGCGCCTTCGGAGCGGAGGCGCTGAAGCTCCTCGTCAAGGCCTTCCCGAAGTCGGCGGAGGCGAAGGCCGCGAAACAGCGGCTGGCGACGGACCGGGTCTGACGCCGTTCAGACCGCCCGGAAGGCCGCCGGGAGGAAGGCCAGAAGATCCGAGGCGGCCAGTCCGGTCATCACGCCGCGCGCCTTCACCGCCAGGTCGCCGGCGAGGCCGTGGAGGTGCGCGCCCAGGACGGCGGCATCAAGGGGCGGCAGCCCCTGGCCGATCAGCGCCGCGATCAGCCCCGTCAGCACGTCCCCGCATCCCCCCGTCGCCATCCCCGGATTGCCCGTCCGGTTGATCCGCACGCGCCTCCCGTCGGTGACCACCGTGCCGCGTCCCTTGAGGAGGACGACGCATCCGAGGTCTTCCGCGAAGCGGCGGGCGACGCCCTCCCGGTCCGCCTGGACCTTCGCGATGGTCGACCCCGCGAGCCGCGCCATCTCGCCGGGGTGGGGCGTCAGCACAACGGGGGCCCCGATCCGGTCGATCGGTCCCGGCCCCCGGGCGAGGAGGTTGAGGGCGTCGGCATCGACGACACAGGGCTTGCGGAGGCCGGGCAGGAAGGCGGAGACGCACCGGGCCGTGCCGGGATGGGTGGAGAGGCCGGGGCCGAGGGCGACGACGTCGCAGGCGGCGGCGCGCTCGCGCAGGAGGCGCGCCGCCGCCGGGGCGAGCGTGCCCGCGGGGGTCTGCGGCATCGGGGCGAAGAGGGCTTCCATCACGTGGGCGGCGACGATCGGGTAGCACTCGCGGGGCGTCGCGCAGGTGACGAGCCCCGCGCCGCCGCGAACGGCGCCGGAGGCGCAGAGCGCCGCCGCGCCCGTCATCCCGCGCGAGCCGGCGACGACGAGCACGCGCCCGCAGCCGCCCTTGTGGGCGTCGGGCCTGCGCGCCGGAAGACGGGGGAGGTCGCTCGCGGGCATGGCGGCATCGTACCAGATGGGACGGGGACATGTCCACGTGAGGGGAATCCGGAGAGTCACTCGCCCGGATCCGGGCGGAAACGAGCCCCGCCCCGTCCCCATGAACGGGGCTTCCATTCGCATGGCACCCGGGCGGGCCGGGAGACCCGCCCCTCTTTCTGTTGACCTGGCGCGCGGGATGCCGTATTGCCTTCCGACTCGAGGGGGCCCCGCAACGGGCGGCCGCGGACGGGAAACCGGATACCCGGGACAAGAACCATGAGACTCCTCTGTCTCCAGCCCGACATCGTCTGGGAGGACCGCCCGGCGAACCTCGCGAAGGCGGCAGCCCTCCTCGAGGCCGCGGCGCCGCCGCCCGGCGCGCTCGTCCTCCTCCCGGAGATGTTCGCCACGGGCTTCACGACGGACCTCGACGCCGCCTGCGAAGGGCCCGGGGGGGAAACGGAGCGGTTCCTCGCCGACGCGGCCCGGCGCCGCGGGATGACGGTCCTGGCCGGCGTCGCCACGCGAGGGCCCGACGGCCGCGGCCGGAACGAGGCGGTCGCCTTCGGGCCCGACGGCGCGGCGATCGCCCGCTTTGCGAAGCTCCACCCCTTCTCGTTCGCCGGGGAGCCGGCGCACTTCGCCGCGGGGGAGGGCGTCGTCACCTTTCCCTGGAACGGATTCACCGTCGCCCCCTTCGTCTGCTACGATCTCCGCTTCCCCGAGGCCTTCCGCGACGCCGTGCGCCGGAACGCCGACCTCTTCGCCGTCCTGGCGAACTGGCCGGCCGAGCGGGCGGACCATTGGCACACGCTGCTGCGCGCCCGGGCCATCGAGAACCTGGCGTACGTCGCGGGCGTCAACCGCTGCGGCGCGTCGCCCCACCACGCCTACTCCGGCCGGAGCCTGATCGTCGACCCCCGCGGCGCGGTCCTCACCGACGCAGGGTCCGGCGAGGGGGCGGTGGGCGCGGACCTCGACCTGCCGGCCCTGAAGGCCTACCGGCGCGACTTCCCGGCGCTGGACGACCGGAGGGCCTGGGCCCTCGGGACGTGACCGTTTGCACCGCAGGGACGGGCGTCGCCCGTGCCGGCCGCGACCGACGTCGCCTCCGGCTTCGGCGGTCCGCTGCGGCACGGAGCGCACAGGTGCCTCGATCCCCCGGTTCGTGGCCCGCTCCGGATTTGCCTTGTCACCGGACGTTTTTTTGGTGAAATAGCCCCCCTTGTCCCCGGAACCGGCGGTCCCGCCGGTCGTGACATCCCCGGGATTCCCGTCTGGGAGCGGACCATGCGGTTCGGATCGCTGGGCCTGGCGGCGGTGGCGTTGCTCGCGGCCGGCGCGACGCGAGCCGAAGAGGCGCCCCCCAACACCCTGACCGACGCCGAGCAGGCCGCGGGGTGGCGCCTTCTCTTCGACGGGAAATCGATCGACGGCTGGCGCGGGTACAAGAAAGACCGGGTCCCGGACGGCTGGCGGGTCGAGAACGAGGCGCTCGTCCGAGTGGGCGGGGGCGGGGACCTCGTCACGGCCGAGGCCTTCGGCAACTTCGAACTGGCGATCGACTGGAAGGTCACCGAGGGCGGGAACAGCGGGATCCTCTACCGCGTCAGCGAGGACGAGGGCACCCCCTGGGCGACGGGACCCGAGATGCAGATCCTCGACAACGCCCGGAACGGTGACGCGACGGACCCCCTCCGCGCCGCGGGCGCCTGCTGCGGGCTCTATGCCCCGGGGAAGGACGTCTCGAAGCCCGCCGGCCAGTGGAACTCCGTCCGCCTCCTCGCCGACGGCCCCCGCGTCGAGCACTGGCTCAACGGCGAAAAGATCTGCGCCTACGAGATCGGGAGCGACGACTGGAAGACCCGCGTCGCCGCCGCCCCCCAGTTCAAGGCCCTGCCCCGCTTCGGCAAGAACCCGTCGGGCCTGATCTGTCTGCAGGACCACGGCGATCGCGTCGAGTTCCGCAACATCCGGATTCGCGTCATCAAGTCCGGCCCCTGATCCCGCCGGCCCCCCGACGGCATCCCCGGAAAGGAGCATGGCGATGAGAACGGCAGCCTGCGTGGCCGCGGCGATCCTGCTCTCCGCCGCGGCCTGGGCCGCGGAGGCGCCACCCAACACCCTGACCAGCAAGGAGAAGGCTCAGGGATGGAAGCTCCTCTTCGACGGCAAGACGACGAACGGATGGCGCGGCTTCAAGAAGGACAAGATGCCCGACGGGTGGAAGGTCGAAGACGGCGCCCTCGCCCGCACGGGCGGCGGCGGCGACATCGTCACCGTCGACCAGTACGACAACTTCGAGTTCACGCTCGAATGGAAGATCTCCGAGGGCGGCAACCGCGGCATCATGTACCATGTGACGGAGGAGTTCGGCGCGCCCTACGAGACCGGGCCCGAGTGCCAGGTGCTCGACAACGCCAAGCATGCCGACGGGAAGAACCCCCTCACGTCGGCCGGCGCCTGCTACGCCCTCTACCCGCCGGTCAAGGACGTCACCAAGCCCGTCGGCGAGTGGAACCTCGCCAAGATCGTCTGCAAGGGGCCCCACGTCGAGCACTGGCTGAACGGCGTAAAGCTCCTCGAGTACGAGAACGGCAGCGACGCGTGGAACACCAAGATCGCGAACAGCAAGTTCAAGGCGTGGCCCAAGTTCGGGAAGAGCCCGAAGGGGCACATCGACCTGCAGGACCACGGCAACCGGGTCTGGTACCGCAACATCAAGATCCGGCCGCTCCAATAGGACCCGATTCCGGCGGCGACCCGGGCCGGGGGCAACCCCGGCCTTTTCTTTTTCTGGCCGGGCCGGGCGGGCTATAATGGGCCGCCGCCGGGGGAACGACGCCATGGGCGCCTTCAAGTACATCGCCGCCGTGACCGTCTGCGCCGTCCTCTATGTCGCCTTCTTCCTCCTCCTGCAGACCTCCTACACCTTCCAGACGGGGACCTCGTTCGAGCAGAAGCTCCTCGTGGCCCTCCTCGTGGGCCTCCTGCCCGCCGCCATCCTCGCCGGCGTGTCGATGAAAGAGTTCGAGTTCGAGCGGTTTGTCGGCCGGACCGTCATCCTCGCCGGCCTCGGCGCCGGAATCGGGTGGCTGGCCGTGCAGGGGCTCATGCAGGTCGCCGTCTACTTCCGCTGAGGCTTGAGAATCCCCCGCAGGGGGCGGCCCCCGCCCGACGGATACGCCCCCGGAACGCGCCAACGGCAGGCGACGCGCGACGCGCCGGGGGCTGACGCGTTCGTCTACCTGCCGACGGGGAAACCGGTCACCGTCAATCTCTCGAAGATCTCGGGCGGAAAGGCGAAAGCCTGGTGGTTCGACCCGAGGACGGGCGAGGCCACGGCGATCGGCGTTCTCCCGGCCCAGGGGCCGAAGGCCTTCGACCCGCCGGGGGAGCCCGGGCGTGGGAACGACTGGGTGCTGGTGCTGGATGACGCGACGAAGGGATACGCGGTGCCGGGAGGAGAACGCTAAGGACAGCCGCGTACGCGTCCGGGTGCGCGCACGCTCCGACGACGGGTCACCATACGACACGAGCACGAGAACGACGATTCCGGGAACGCGAACGGTTGCCGGTCCCCCCTCGCCAGCACCTGTCCCAGCACCGCGGTGCATGCGTCGAGGTCCATCGCCCGGAGCCGGGCGGCTTTCCGGTAGGCGTGCCAGGCCTCCGCGGCGAGCCGCGGGCCTCCGAGGACGACGGAGAGCGCGATCGGGTCGGCCAGGCTCTTCTTCAGGAAGGGGGCCGTGGAGCGCGCAGGCGCGCTTTCCACGCGCGCCAGCGACGGCGAGACGACCGTCCCGTCGGTCCGGGCGCGCGACACCCGCGCGTTCGCCAGGAAGAGCAACCCGACCGCCCCGGCGGCAGCAACCATCGGAAGCCGCCCCCCTTCCATCGTGCCCCAGCCAAGGAGGGGGAGAAAACCCCAGAAGATCACGACCAGGATGGCGTAGGTGAACAGGAGGGTGAACCCGGCGCTGAGCATCAGCAGGCCGCCGAGCCGGTGCTCGCTCATCGCCTGCCGGGCGAT
>CAYUME010000311.1:0-6133 GCA_964445475.1 uncultured Planctomycetia bacterium | reverse complement strand
CGCCCTCAACCCCGAGCGGGGGAAGATCCCCACGCCGAACGTCGACCGCCTCGCCGCGCAGGGCATGGTCTTCACCGACGCCCACGGCGGCTCGTCGGTCTGCACCCCCACCCGCTACGGCGTCCTCACCGGCCGCTATGCCTGGCGGACGCGCCTCCAGTCGGGGGTCCTCAGCGGCAACGCCCCGCCGCTGATCGCGGAAGGCCGCCTGACCGTCGGCGAGCTCCTCCGCCGGAACGGCTACCGCACCGCCGCGGTCGGCAAGTGGCACCTCGGATTCCGGTACGACCGAGCGGCCGACGGGGAGCCGGCGAAGGAGGGGGCGGAGGACGACACGCCGAAGGCCGGCTTCGGGAAGGCCGGCATCCCCGTCGGGACCCGCGTCCTCGACGGGCCCCTGACGCGCGGCTTCGACGCCTACTTCGGCTTCCACCACGCCCGCGAGATGAGCACCCTCGTCGAGAACGACCGCGTCGTCGAAGACCTCGACCCGGTCGACATGCTGCCGCGGCTGACGCAGCAGGCCGTGGCGTGGATCGGGGAGCGCGCCCCCGAGGCGAAGGCGGGCAAGCCCTTCTTCCTCTACCTCGCCTTCAATTCCCCCCACACGCCCATCGTCCCCGCCCCCGCCTGGAAGGGGAAGAGCGGCCTCGGCGACTACGGCGACTTCGTGATGCAGACTGACGCGGCCGCCGGCGAGGTGCTGAAAGCCCTCGACGCGGCCGGCCTCGCGGAGAGCACCCTGGTCTTCTTCACCAGCGACAACGGCTGCTCGCCCGCCGCGAAGGTGTCCAGCCTGGAGAGCCAGGGCCATTACCCCAGCGCCCGGTTCCGCGGCTACAAGGCCGACATCTGGGAGGGCGGACACCGCATCCCCTTCATCGCCCGCTGGCCCGGCGTCGTCAAGCCCGGCTCCATGTGCCGCCAGCTCGCCTGCCTGACCGACCTGATGGCCACCTGCGCCGACCTCCTGGGGGCGCGGCTCCCCGACGACGTCGGCGAGGACAGCGTCAGCCTCCTCCCCCTCCTGAAAGGCGGGGACCGGCCCGTGCGTGAGGCGGTGGTGCACCACTCGATCAACGGCCGCTTTTCCATCCGGCAGGGCGACTGGAAACTGGAGCTCTGCCCGGGCTCCGGCGGCTGGGGCAAGCCCGGCGACGCCGAGGCCCTGAAGCAGGGGCTGCCGTCCGTGCAGCTCTACGACCTGGCGAAGGACGACGCGGAGCGGACGAACGCCCAGTCGGAGCACCCCGACGTCGTGGCGCGGTTGACGGCCCTGATGGAAAAGATCGTCGCCGACGGCCGCAGCACCCCCGGCGCACCGCAGAAGAACGACGTCGCCGTGGACGTCCACAAGGCGGGCGGGAAGGGCGGCGGCCGAAAAGCGGGGAAGTGAGTCGTGCGGCACGAAGCGGGGCGGAGTGCCGCCAGCGCCGCGCCGCCCCGTCGCGCACGACACAGGCTGCGCCCCCCCCGCTCCCGCACGTTCCGCGACCAGCGGATTCTTGCTGTACGTATTACCAGATGAACGTTATTTTACATATAAATCGTACGGAACGGAGGGGGGAAGACACTTCAGGGGGAACGCGTCCCGCCGGTCGCGCCCTCCCCGAGTCAGGAGCCGTCGCATGACGCGAAGCACGTGGCGGGTTGCGGCCGGCCTGGCATCGGCGCTCGCCGTCCCGGCCGCCCTCCGCGCGGCGGACGCCCCCCCGAAGCGCCCCAACGTCCTCGTCGTCGTCGCCGACGACCTCGCCTGCAACGAGCTGGGCTGCTACGGGGGCCGGAACGCGCCCACGCCGTATCTCGACCGCCTGGCCGCCGACGGGATGCGGTTCGACCTCGCCTTCGCCTCCACCGCGATGTGCGTCCCCTTCCGCGCCTCCCTCTACACCGGCCTCTACCCCGTCCGCCACGGCACCTGCCGCAACCACGCCGCCACGGACGCCGGGACGAAGAGCGTCGTCCATCACCTGGGACCGCTCGGCTACCGCGTCGGGCTGACGGGCAAGTCCCACGTCCGCCCCGCGCCGGTCTACCCGTTCGAAAAGGTGTCCGGCTTCGTCCCGAACTGCACCGCGGAGACCGCGCCCTACACCCTCGACGGCATCCGCGACTTCATGACCCGCGATGCGTCGTCGCCTTTCTGCCTCTTCGTCTGCTCGACGCACCCCCACGCGCCGTGGACGGTCGGCGACGCCTCCCGCTTCGACCCCGCGGCGCTCGTCCTGCCGCCCATCTGGGCCGACACGCCCGAGATGCGCCGCGCCTTCGCGAAGTACTGCGCCGAGATCGTCGAGCTCGACCGCCAGGTGGGGGACATCTTGAAGGCCCTGGATGAGGCCCAGCTCCGAGACAACACCCTTGTCCTCTTTTCCGGCGAGCAGGGCCCCCAGTTCCCCGGCGGGAAGTGGACGCTCTTCGACCACGGCCTGAAGAGCGCCCTGATCGCCCGCTGGCCGGGCCGCGTCAAGGCCGGCGCGGTCTCGGAGACCCTCGTGCAGGTCGAGGACATCCTGCCGACCCTCGTCGAAGCCGCCGGCGGAGCGCCCCCGGAGGGGCTCGACGGCCGCAGCTTCCTCCGCGTCCTCGCCGGATCGGCGACGGAGCACCGCGACGCCGTCTTCGGCATCCACAACAACGTCCCCGAAGGGACGCCCTACCCGATCCGCGGCATCCGCACGAAGACGCACAAGCTCCTCCTCAACCTCCTCCCGGACCGCGCGTACTTCGAGAAGCACGTGATGCAGATCGACCGGGAGGACTACTGGCACTCGTGGGTGCGGGCGGCGAAGGAGGATCCACAGGCCGCGCGGATGGTGGGCCGCTACGTCAAGCGCCCCGCCGTCGAGCTCTACGACGTCCGCAAAGACCCCTGGGAGCTCGAGAACCTCGCCGACCGGCCGGAGCTGGCCGGCGTCCGGCGCGACCTCGAGGCGCGCCTCCGGGCCTGGATGGAACAGCAGGGCGACACCGGCGCGGCGTTGGACGTCGAGGAGCAGCCGGCGGCCCCGAAGAAGCCGAAGGCCGGCAAGGCGGCCGGCAAAAAGCCGGCCGGCCCGTGACGCGCCCCGCACCGGAAATGGCGGGGCGTCCCGGCGAGAAGACCCCCCTGTTGAGGATCCCGCGATGTCGCCCCGACAGACGCTCCCGCTGCTCGTGCTCTTCGCCCTCCCCCTCCGCGCCGCCGAGGCGCCCCGCCCCCACATCGTCCTCCTCCTGGCGGACGACATGGGACGGGGGGACCTGGGGTGCTACGGCGGGACGCAGGCCCCGACGCCCGCCATCGACCGTCTCGCGGCGGAGGGCATCCGCTTCGGCAGCTACTACAGCGCCTCCCCCATTTGCTCCCCCTCCCGCGCGGGGCTGATCACCGGCATGTTCCCCGGCCGCTGGCGGATCACGAGCTACCTGCAGGCCCGCAAGGGGAACCGGGGCTGCGGCCAGGCGGACTACCTCGACCCGGCGGCGCCGTCGCTCCCCCGAGCGCTGAAGGCCGCGGGCTACGCCACCGCCCATTTCGGCAAGTGGCACCTCGGCGGCGGGCGCGACGTTCAGGACGCCCCGACGTTCGCCGCCTACGGCTACGACGAGCACGCCGGAACCTACGAGAGCCCCGAGCCGCACCCCGACATCACCGCCACGAACTGGATCTGGTCCGACAAGGACAAGGTGAAGCGCTGGGACCGCACCGCCTTCTTCGTCGACAAGACCCTCGACTTCCTCGCCCGCCGCAAGGACCGCCCCTGCTTCGTCAACCTCTGGCCCGACGACACCCACACCCCCTGGGTCCCGGGCGCGGACGCCCCCACGGGCGACACGCCGGCGACCCTCCGCCGCGTGCTGGTCGAAATGGACCGCCAGGTCGGCCGCCTGCTCGCGGGGCGGAAGGCGCTGGGTATCGACGACCGGACGCTGGTCGTCTTCACCAGCGACAACGGCGCGCTGCCGACCTTCGAGGGCGCGCGCTCGGCCGGGCTGCGCGGCTCCAAGCTCAGCCTCTACGAGGGCGGCGTCCGCATGCCGTTCCTCGCCCGCTGGCCGGGCCGCATCCCCGCGGGGCGGACGGACGAGACGACGGTCCTCGGCGCGGTGGACCTCTTCCCGTCCCTCTGCGCGCTCGCCGGGGCGGCCCTCCCCCCGGGGGCGCGCCTCGACGGGCAGGACCTGAGCGGCGCGCTCCTCGGGACGCCGGCGGCCCGCCAGGCGCCGCTCTTCTGGGAATACGGCCGCAACGAGAAGTTCTTCAAGTACCCCGCGGTCCGCGACCGCAGTCCCGCCGTCGCCGTCCGCGAGGGCCGCTGGAAGCTGCTCGTCAACGCCGACGGCGCGGGCGCCGAGCTTTACGACCTGGCCTCGGACCCGAAGGAGTCCACCAACGTCGCGGACCGAAACACGGAGACGGCCTTCCGCCTCGCCGAGGCCGCCACGGCCTGGCGCCGGTCGCTGCCGGAGCCGCCGGCTGGAACCGCGGAGGATCGCCGATAGACGCCGACAGGCAGGCCCACGAGGGCCCCTCTGCGTTCCTCCGTTATCCGCTGGCGCCACGGGTTCGCGCCGCGCCGGGGTTGCGCCTCCGGCCCGGCCGCTGTAACATCCCCCCATGACCGACCGCGTCCGGATCGACCTGCAGCCGCTGGGCGACGCCTTCGAGATCGGCCGGGGGGAGCCGCTGCGCGACGCCCTCTTCGCCCGCGGCGTCGAGTTCCCCTGCGGCGGGCGCGGCGTCTGCCGCGGCTGCCGCGTCCGCGTCGCCGCCGGCGCACCGTCCCCGCGCCCCGCCGAGTCCGCCGCCTTCCCCCCCGCCGACCTCGACGCCGGCTGGCGCCTCGGCTGCCTCCTCCGCGCCGACGGCCCCATGACCCTCGAGGTCGCCCAGTGGGCGTCGACCATCCTCGCCGACGATACCCCCTTCGCCTTCGCGCCCCGCGAGGGACTCGGCGCCGCCGTCGACCTCGGCACCACCACCCTCGTCGCCCAGCTCGTCGACCTCGCCACCGGCCGCGTCCTCGGCGTCCGCTCCGCCCTCAACCCCCAGGCCGGCCACGGCGCGGACATCATGAGCCGCGTGCAGTTCGCGCTGCAGCCCGCGGGGGCCCGCCTCCTCACGGACACGATCCGGGCGGAGATCGACCGGATGCTCGCGGGATTGACGGGCGGCGCCGGCGGGACGCAGGCCCCGCTCCGCGACGTCGTTGTCGTCGGCAACACCGTCATGCACCATCTCTTCGGAGGCCTCGACGTCGAGCCGCTCTCCCGCTACCCCTTCGAGCCGGAGCGCGCCGGCCCGCTGGCCTTCCGCGCGGCGGCGCTCGGCTGGAACCTCCCCGGCGACCCGCCCGTCCGGTTCCTCCCCTGTCTCGGCGGTTTCGTGGGGAGCGACATCCTGGCGGGGATCCTCGCGACGCGGCTCCACGAGGGCGCGGGCCTCGTCGCCCTCGCCGACCTCGGGACGAACGGCGAGGTCGTGCTCGGCAGCCGCGACCGGGTCTGGTGCGCCTCGACCGCGGCCGGGCCGGCCTTCGAGGGGGCGCGGATCGCGCAGGGGATGCGCGCGGCGACGGGGGCGATCGCCGAGGTGGCGGTCGAGGACGGGGCGATGCGCTGCCGCGTCCTCGGCGGCGGCGCCCCGCGCGGGATCTGCGGGAGCGGCCTCGTGGACGCCGTCGCGGCCGGCCTCGGCCTCGGCCGGATCGGGCCGGGCGGCCGCCTGGCGGAGGGGGCGAAGTCGCTCCCGCTCGAGCCGCCCGTCGCCCTGACGCAGGGGGACGTCCGCGAGCTGCAGCTGGCCAAGGGGGCGATCGCCGCGGGCTTCCGGATCCTGCTCGCGCGCGCGGGGGCGAAGACCGCCGACGTCTCGCGCCTCTACCTCGCCGGCGCCTTCGGGAACTACATCAATCGCGCCAGCGCCCGCCGGATCGGCCTCCTCGAGTTCCCGCTCGACGTCATCCGCCCCGCGGGCAACACGGCGCTGCGCGGCGCCAAGGTGGCCCTCTTCGAGACCGGCGGGCCGGACGGCGCCTACGACGACCTCCGCCGCCGCGTCGAGCACGTCCCCCTCGCCGCCGACCCGCAGTTCCAGGACCTCTACGCCGGGTCGATGACCTTCCCCCCCGCGACGGGCTGACCGCCC
>CAYUME010000310.1:3649-6165 GCA_964445475.1 uncultured Planctomycetia bacterium | reverse complement strand
GAGCTGCCCCGTCCGCACGATCCCCTCCTCCCCCGCCAGCAGCGCCGGCGTGAGCTTCAGGTTCAGGAGCGTCCCCCCCGCCCGGATGTGGTCCATCTTGGCGGCAGACGTCATGACCGCCGTCGGGCCGCGGCGGTCCGCCCCCTGCACGGGAGAAATCCCTTCCGAGAGAGGCCACCCCGCCTTCCGGCCGTCCGGCATCGCCCCCGTGACCGACCCGAAGTAGATGTGGCAGGTCGTCGGGAGCATCTCCACCCGGTAGTGCCCGCCCTTCGCGTTCGGCCGGCCGTCGAGCGCGGCGACGAGGTCGTCGAAGACGCGGACGGCGAGGCCGTCCGCCGCGTCGTCGTCGTTCCCGTACTTGGGGACGCGGTTCAGCAGACGCTGCCGCAGGGGCTCCTGGC
Source organism: uncultured Planctomycetia bacterium (assembly GCA_964445475.1). GTDB lineage: Bacteria > Planctomycetota > MHYJ01 > CAYUME01 > CAYUME01 > CAYUME01. The sequence continues at coordinate 5,761 of CAYUME010000310.1, read as the reverse complement.
CGGCGAAGTCGGCGTCGAGGGCCCGCACGAGCGCCTCGAGCGGCAGGACGCCCTCCTCGAAGACGGCGCGCCGGATCGCGGCCAGGCTGTCGGCGAGGCTCCCGATGCCGACGAACTGGACGTAGGAATTGTTGTACCGCGCCCCGCCCGCGTTGTAGTCGAGCCCCTTCCGGATGCAGTCGTCGGTGAGGACGGAAAGGAACGGCGCGGGCATCTCCCGGGCGTAGAGCCGCTCGACGAGCTGGTTGCCGCGAAGCTTGACTTCGAGGAAATGGACCAACTGCCGGTGGAAGGCGGCGTACAGGGCATCGAAGCCGCCGAGGGATTCCGGCGCGCCAGTCCGGGGTCCGAGGGGCTGCCCCGTCCGCGGGTCCCGGCCGTCGTGGATCGCCAGCTCGAGGATCTTCGGGAGGTTGAAGTAGCCGGTCAGAATGTACGCCTCCTTGCCGAAGGCGCCCGTCTCCACGCACCCGCTCGTCCCCCCCGCCCGCGCGTCCTCCAGCGTCTTCCCCTGCCGGACCTGCTCCTTCACCACGGCGTCGGCGTTGAAGAGCGAGGGGAAGCCGTACCCCTGCCGGACGACGCGCAAGGCGTGGTGCAGGAGCGCGTCGGGCGTCCGGCACGAGAGCTGCAGGTTCGGGCTGGGCTGGAGGAGGTGGAGGGTGTCGACGGCGTCGAGGACCAGGTGGGAGACCTCGTTCGAGCCGTCCGTCCCGTCGGCGAGGAGGCCGCCGACGTTGATGGCGGCGAAATCGGAGTAGGTCCCGCTCTCGGCGGCGGTGACGCCGACCTTGGGGGGCGCGGGATGGTTGTTGAACTTGATGAGGAAAGCCTCCAGGAGCTCGCGGGCGGCGGCCTCGGTGAGCGTCCCGTCGGCCAGGCCGCGGCGGTAGAACGGGAGGAGGTGCTGGTCGAGGTGGCCGGGGCTGAAGGAGTCCCAGCCGTTCAGCTCCGTGATGACGGCCAGGTGGCAGAACCAGTAGGCCTGGAGGGCCTCGTGGAAGTCGCGGGGGGCCTCTGCCGGGACGCGGTCGCAGACGGCGGCGATGCGCTCCAGCTCGGCCCGGCGCCGGGGGTCGGCCTCGGCGGCCGCCCGCTCCCGCGCCAGGTCCGCGTGGCGCCGGGCGAAGCGGATCGCCGCGTCGCAGGCGATCGCCATGGCCTCCAGTTCCTCGCGCTTGTCGTAGGCCGCGGGGTCGCCCAGGAGGTCGAGGGCGTCGCGGGCGGCGGCGATGTCGCGCTGGAAGCCGCGGAGCCCCTTCCGGTAGATCTTGTCGTCGAGGACGGTGTGGCCGGGAGCGCGCTGCTCCATGAACTCCGTGAAGATCCCGGCGTCGTAGGCGGCGCGCCAGTCCGCGGGGAGGGTCGCGAAGAGGCGGTCGCGCAGGCTCCGGCCGCGCCAGTAGGGGATGACGGTCTGCTCGTAGATCGCCCGCGTCTCCGCCGACACGGCGTAGCGGGTCTTCGGTCGGGTGTCGAGGATCCGGAGGTCCTCGAGGCTGTGGCAGGTGAGCTCCGGGAAGGTCGGCACGGCTTTCGGACGGGGTCCGCGCTCGCCGACGATCAGCTCGTCAGGGCCGATCCAGACCGCCTTCTGCTCGCAGAGGTGGAGGAAGGTGCGGGCCCGCATCACGGGCGGGGAGTATTTCCCGGCGTGCGCCTGATAGAATGCCGTGACCAGCCGCGCCCGCTCGGGCGAGATCTCGGGGACGGCCTCGAAGCTGTCGCGCCGCAGGCGCTCGATCCGCTCGTTCATGGTTGCCGCCACGCGGGCATCGCCAGGGACCGCGGGCGCCAGGGCCCGCGAAAGGCCCATTATAAAAGGGCCCCCCGCGCGTTCCTACTTATTTCCGTCGCCAATCACCGCGCGCCCCACCGGCCGGCCGGCCACGAAGATCCCGACGGCCGTGCCGTCCTCCCGCTCGACCAGCCACGCGTGGGTCGCGAACGTGCTCTCGGAGTAGACGCCCCCGGGCGGCACGGCGCCGTACCCCTTCCGCCTCCCCTCGAAGTCGAGCCAGAAGAGGCGCAGCGGCGCGGCGGTCCGGTTCACGAAGACGATCTCCGTGGCCGGCTGGCCGCCCTGCGACTTCACCCGCCCCTCCTCGTCGG
>CAYUME010000310.1:0-3639 GCA_964445475.1 uncultured Planctomycetia bacterium | reverse complement strand
TCCACCTCCGTCCGCCCCGGCGCGAGACGGCCGGAATAGATGGCGTCGAGCAGCGCGTACCCCTCCTGGTCGTACCGGCTCAGCCAGCGGGCGCCGGGGCTGGGGGGCGGGTCGATGCGGCCGTAGTCGCCGCGGCTGCCCGTGTACCACATCGTCAGCTCGGCGAAGTACTCGTGGGGGTTGGTGGCGGCGTAGGCTCCCGTCCACTTCCCCGCCGCCGTCGCCCGCTTCCACTGCGCCTCGACGCGCCCCCGCAGCGCCCGGTCGAGGCCGTACCCGAAGATCCCGTGGGCGAACTCGTGGGTGCAGATGTCGCGGTGGTCCTTCCAGCGGTCGCTCGGCAGCAGGAGCAGGTTCTCCTCGCAGCAGGAGCAGTGGATGCCGCCGTAGCCGCGCCCGCGCTCGTCCATCGTCTGCTTCCCGTCGAAGGGCTTCCCTTTCATGTGCCGGTACTCGGGGAGGTCGGTGACGGCCTGGTCCTTCCCGATGACGTGGAGCTCCGCGCCGAGGGCGGCGAGGTTGTCGACGATGGCGGGTGCGCGGCCGAGGACGCGTTCGAGCCGACGCGCCGCCTCGTCCAGCGCCGCGTCGGAGACGTCCGCGTGGGCGCGGAGGGGGATCCCGCGCACGACGAGCCGCTTGGCGTAGAAGCCCCCCGCCGGCGGGTCGATCCGCTCGATGGCCGGGAACGGCGCCGGCCCCTCGGCCTCCGCCGCGGCGGCGGGCAGGGCGAGGACCGGCAGCAGCAGCGGCAGCAGGACGCGGGCCATGGCGCCTCCCCACGGAAACGGCGGAGACGGAGTCGGCCCCCCATTATGGCAGAAGGGCGGGCGGGAAACGAGGAAAGGCCGGCCCCGGCGGCACGATCCGTCACGAAGCCGGCAGGATCCGCCATCCCCCTCACCGCATCTTGATGCGCAGGACGGTGAGCGACGACGGCGGGAACGTCCGCTCGAAGGCCGGCCGGACCCCGGCGAAGGGCGCCTCAACCGGCGCGATCCGGTCGGGCCGGTCGACGTCGTTCTCCTCCCGCGGGTTCCCGGCCAGCGTGATCACCCGCCCGGCCGCCTCGATTCCCGCGGCGTTCTTGAGCGTGACGGTCGCCGCCATCGGCCGCTCCTCGGCGTTGACGACCTTGAGGACGATCTCCCCCGCCTTCCGGTCGAGCCCGGCGCCGGCGTAGAAACGGACGCCGGCCGCGCCGCGGAGCGCGGCCACCGGCTTCCCGTCGAGGTACCCCTCCGCCGCGTCGCGGCGGACGACCAGCTTGACGTCGTACCACCGGCCGGTCTCGATCCGCCCGCCCGTTTCCGGGCTGACCGTCGCCTGCCGGCCGCCCTGGATCCGCTCGAAGGCATGGGCGCGGTTCCCCCAGCCGCCGAGGTTGAGCTGGTGGTAGTTGTCGCGGTCCGTCGCGCCGAACTGGAGGATGAAGCCCTCCGCCCCCGACAGCTTGCGGGCCTTGAGCGTGAGGACGTACTCCTCGAACCGGGCCCCCTCGTAGAGCGCGATCTTCCGCTCCCCCGCCTCGCTCTCGCGGTACGCCCCGTCCACCACCTCCCATTTCCCCCAGCAGGGCGTCCAGCCCGCCGCCGTCTTCGCGAAGTCGGAGGCGTAGAGGACCTTGCCGTCCCGCTCGACCCGGACGTCCTTGTACTCCGCCTGCCCCGCCCAGGCCCCGAGGCCGATGCGGCCGGCAAACCGGGCGGGCGCGTCGGCGGCCGGCTTCGCCTCGCACGTCACCGCCAGGCTCGTGTCCGGCCGGTGGAGCGAGAAGAGCTTCTGCACGTGGTAGGAGCTCCGGCCGAAGGCGGTCGCGCTGTCGTACCCGATCAGGTTGACCGGCCAGTCGAGCCGGTTGACGTTGAAGAGGAGCGGGGCGTAGCTGGTCATCGTGACGACGTCGCCGTTCCGCTCCATCCCCAGCAGGAAGGCGGCCTCGGAGAGGGCGGCGAGGTGGTTGCCGCGGCCGACGCCCTGGTTGCAGGCGTACTCGCCGACGTAGACCTCGAAGCCGCGGCCGCGCGGCACGGCGTCGTACCGCCGGTGCTCGTTGAAGAACCAGTCGGGGTTCCGGTAGAAGTGCTCGTCGGCGATCTCGACCGTCCCGACGCCGGTCACCATGTCCGGCGTCGCCCACCCGCAGCCGCAGCACAGGACGGTCTTCAGCTTCGGGTGCTTCGCCTTCAGGGCCGCGTAGAACCGGCGGTAGCACTGCTTGTAGCGCGCGCCGTGGTTCTCGTTGCCGATCTGGACGTACCGGAGCGGGAAGGGCGCGGGGTGGCCGTTGGCGGCGCGCTTCGCCCCCCACGCCGAGGTCGCCGGCCCGAGGGCGTACTCGATCGCGTCGAGCGCCTCCTGGATCTGCCCGTCGAGCCGGTCCTCGGGGAGGAAGGTGCCGTGGCGGAACTCGCAGGAGAGGCCGCAGTTGGCGACGTAGAGCGCGTCCGCCCCGATGTCCTCGCAGAGCTGGAGGTACTCGTGGTAGCCGAGGCCGTCCGTCGAGCGGTAGTTCCAGAGGCACCAGTGGCCCGGTCGCTCCTCGATCGGCCCGATCGTCTTCTTCCACTGGTAGCGGTTCTCCCACGTCGCCCCCTCGACGTAGCACCCGCCGGGGAAGCGGACGAAGGCGGGCTTCAGGTCCGCCAGCAGCTGCGCGATGTCCGGCCGCAGGCCGTTGGGCCGCCCCTTGAACGTCTCCTCCGGGAAGAGCGAGACGACGTCGAGGCAGAGGCTCCCCGCCGAGGCCGGATCGAGGAAAAGGCGGGCCTTCGCGTGGGTCCCCTCCGCCTTCAGGACGACGGCGTGCCGTTTCCACGCGGCGGAGGCGACGCCGGGGACGGCGCCCCGGGCGAGGACGGTCCCGTCGGGCGCGACGAGGCCGACCGCCAGGCCGCCGGCGTAGCCGTCGGCGGTGCGGGCGAAGAAGGAGAGCGGGTAGCGCTTCCCGACCTGCACGGCGATCCCCCAGTAGCCGTCGTTGAGCACCCGGACCGCCCCCGGCGCGGGCTTCGCGTCGAGGCGGACGCGGAGGTAGAGGGGATTGGCGGCGTTGAGCGGCGCCTCCCCCTCGACCGCCATGGAAGCCCCCCCGCCCCGGGCCTCGAGCGACCAGGCGGGATGCGGAGACGGGAATGCCCACCGGAGCTTCCACTCCTTGTCCCGGCCGGTCTGGTAGTGCGGGCCGGGGGCCGCCACGGCCTGGTCGCCCTGTCGCGTCGTCCCCTCCGGCGGCAGCGTCTCCTCGAAGGAGCGGTTCTGCACCAGCTCCGCGTAGATCCCGCCGTCGCCGGCGTGGTTGATCTCCTCGAAGAAGATGCCGACCATCGAGGGCGCGACGTCGGGACCGGTCTTCGCGCAGTCGACCGCGATCGCCGCGTCCCCGGCGGCGGCGGGGAGGGGGGCGAGGAGAAGGACCGCGGCGGCGAGGCGGTTCATGTCGGGTTGAGACCCAGCCGCCACACGGCGGCTCCGGGCAAGGGGCCCCAAGCCATGTGCGGAGAGCGTCTGCCTTTCATTGTCATCTCGACCGCAGGGAGAGATCTCATGGTATCCACGCGAAGCCTGCGAGTGAGATTTCTCCCTTCCGGTCGAAATGACATGGAATAGCGGCGCAGCCCTCTCGGCGCGGGCAGTGCG
>CAYUME010000309.1:0-6183 GCA_964445475.1 uncultured Planctomycetia bacterium | reverse complement strand
GGCGCCTCAACAAGGCGGCCTTCCCGACGGGGGTCGACTGGCTGGTCATCCCGAAGGGCAACCTCTCCCGCCGGACGTTGAAGGAGGTCGAGGCGAGCCTGGTGGGGCTGGCGAAGCGGTACGGCGCCGGAACGCGCCCCTGAACAGGCCAACGCAGAGGCATGAATCCCGTCCAGTTCGCCCTCATCGCCGCCGTCCGGGTCTACCAGCTGACGCTGGCGCCGCTCTGGGCGCTGCTGTCGTTCCTCCCGCCCGTCTGCCGCTTCACGCCGACCTGCTCGCAGTACTTCATCGAGGCCGTCCGCAAGAAGGGGGCGCTCCAGGGCGCGTGGATGGGGATCCGGCGGATCCTGCGGTGCCACCCGGCGGGGGGGGGGAGGCTACGACCCGGTGGAGTGAGCCCCCGCCACCCGGAAGGGGTTCCCGGAGATCTCCCCGGCTTCGCAAGAAGGTTGACTCCCCATACCCCCCGTGCTAGAAACGTCCTCCCGGCGCAACAGGGTGTTGCGCCATTTTCATTGGCGGTTCCCCATGCCCACAGCCGAGCTCGATACCCTCGTCAGCCTCTGCAAGCGCCGCGGCTTCCTCTTCCAGTCGAGCGAGATCTACGGCGGTCTCGGCTCGTGCTGGGACTACGGCCCGCTGGGCGTCCTGCTCAAGAACAACGTCAAGCGCCTCTGGTGGCGCGACATGATCCTCCGGCGCGAGGACATGGTCGGGCTCGACGCCTCGATCCTGATGCACCCGACGGTCTGGAAGGCCAGCGGCCACGTCGACCACTTCGCCGACCCGCTGGTCGACTGCAAGGCCTGCAAAAAGCGCTTCCGAGCCGACCAGATGGCGGAGCTCGGCTGGTTCCACAAGTGCGCGTCGAAGGCGGAGAACCGCATCGACGTCCCCGGCGGCCAGGCGTGCAAGTTCTGCGGCCAGGCCCGTCCGGCGTCCCTCTGCCCGGCCTGCGGGGAGAGCGCGCTGACCGAGCCGCGGATGTTCAACCTGATGTTCCGCACCGCCATCGGCCCCGTCCAGGAGGCCGGCGCCGAGGTCTACCTCCGTCCCGAGACGGCGCAGGGGATCTTCGTCAACTTCGACAACGTCCTCACCTCGATGCGGAAGAAGCTTCCCTTCGGCATCGGACAGATCGGGAAGTCCTTCCGCAACGAGATCACGCCGCAGAAGATGATCTTCCGGACGCTCGAGTTCGAGCAGATGGAGATCGAGTACTTCGTGAAGCCGGGGGACGACGAGCGGGCGCACGAGGAGTGGAAGCAGGTCCGCATGGACTGGTACGCCCGCTACGGCATCCGGGCGGAGAACCTCACGCTCCGCGCCCACGGCAAGGACGAGCTCGCCCATTACGCGAAGGGCTGCTACGACGTCGAGTACAAGTTCCCCTGGGGCTCGTCGGAGCTCGAGGGGATCGCGAACCGGACCGACTTCGACTTGAAGCAGCACGCGCAGTTCAGCGGCAAGGCGCTGACCTACTTCGACGACGCGTCGAAGCAGCACGTTGTCCCCTACGTCATCGAGCCCTCCGCCGGCGCCGACCGGTCCGCCCTCGCCTTCCTCATCGACGCGTACCACGAGGAGAAAGTCAAAGAGGAGAAGCGGGTCGTGATGCGCTTCCACCCCGAGATCGCCCCCTTCAAGGTGGCCGTCTTCCCGCTCCTCAAGAACCGCCCGGAGATCGTCGCCCAGGCGAAGGCGCTCGCCGCGGCGTGCCGCGAGCACTTCACGACGTGGTACGACGACACCGCCGCCATCGGCAAGCTCTACCGGAGGCAGGACGAGGTCGGCACGCCCGTCTGCGTCACCGTCGACGTCCAGTCGCTCGAGGACCAGAAGGTGACCGTCCGCGACCGGGACACGATGGCGCAGGACCGGGTGGCGATCCCGGAGCTGGTGCCGTTCCTGCGCGAGAAGCTGAAGCTGGCGTAAGGGGGATTGAACCGCCAAGGCGCCAAGCACGCCAAGGACGGCGCCTTTTCGGGTGTATCCCTGGGCGCGCTTGGCGTCATGGCGGCTATTTCATGCCGGCCTCAGAGCCCTTCGACCTGGTCGTCGTCGGCGCCGGGCACGCCGGGTGCGAGGCGGCGCTGGCCGCCGCGCGCATGGGCGCCCGCGTCCTGCTGGTCACGCAGGACGCCGGCGCGATCGCCCGGATGTCCTGCAATCCCGCCATCGGCGGGATCGGCAAGGGGCAGCTCGTCCGCGAGATCGACGCCCTCGGCGGGGAGATGGCGAAGGCGATCGACGCCACCGGCATCCAGTTCCGGGTGCTCAACACCCGCAAGGGCGTCGCCGTCCGCTCCCCCCGCGCCCAGGCCGACAAGCGCGAATACCATCTCTACATGCGTCGCGCCGTCGAGGGGCAGCCGGGCCTCGCGCTGCGCGAGGGGACCGTCGAGCGGATCCTCGTCGCGCCCGGCCCGGACGGCGTGCCCCGCGCGGCGGGCGTCGCCTGCCGCGACGGCGCCGAGGCGGTCGCCCGTGCCGTCCTGCTCGCCCCCGGCACGTTCCTGCAGGGGCTCCTTCACGTCGGCGAGCGGACGCTCCCCGGCGGGCGCATGGGGGAGCCTCCGGCCGAGGGGCTCTCCGGCTCGCTTCGCGCGCTCGGCTTCCGGATCGAGCGCTTCAAGACCGGCACGCCCCCCCGCCTCGACGCCCGCACGATCGACACGACGAAGTGCCTCGAGCAGCCCGGCGATCCCGAGCCGGTCCCCATCTCCTTCTCCACGGGGCGGATCGACCGGCCGCAGGTCTCCTGCTGGACGACCTACACGAACCCCGGGACCCACGCGATCCTCCGCGCCAACCTCCACCGCGCCCCGATGTACACCGGGCAGATCCGCTCCGAGGGGCCGCGCTACTGTCCGTCCGTCGAGACCAAGGTCGTCCGCTTCGCCGACAAGCCGCGCCACATCGTCTTCCTCGAGCCCGAGGGGCGCGACACGGTCGAGGTGTACGTCAACGGCCTCTCCACCAGCCTCCCCGCCGACGTCCAGGAGGCGATGGTGCATTCCGTCGCCGGCCTCGAGGGCGCGGCGATCCTCCGGCACGGCTACGCGGTCGAGTACGACTACCTGCCGCCCACGCAGGTCGACGCGACCTTCGAGACGAAGGCGGTGAAGGGCCTCTTCCTGGCCGGGCAGATCCTGGGGACGACGGGCTACGAGGAGGCGGCGGCGCAGGGGCTCCTCGCGGGGATCAACGCGGTGCGCCGCCTCCGGGGCCGGCCGCCGCTCGTCCTCGGGCGCGACGAGGCCTACGCCGGCGTCCTTGTCGACGACCTGGTCACGCGCGGCGTGCAGGAGCCCTACCGGATGTTCACCTCGCGCGCCGAGTATCGCCTCCTCCTGCGGCACGACAACGCCGACCGGCGCCTGATGCGGCACGGGCGCGACTGCGGGCTGGTGCCGGACGCCGCGTGGGAGGCGCTGCAGGAGAAGGAGGCGCAGATCGCCGCGGCGCGGGAGGTCCTGACGCTGCGGTTCCTCGGCGGCGCGACCCTCGAGCAGGCGCTGCGGCGGCCGGGGACGGGGTACGCCGGGTTGGAGGCTGCGGATCCGGTCCTGAGGGGGCTGCGCCTTTCCCCCGCTGCGCGCGGGCAGGTCGAGATCGAGGTGAAGTACGCGGGGTATCTCGAGCGGCACCGCCGCGAACGGGAGCGGTTCCGCCGGCTCGAGGACTGCCCCATCCCGCCGGATCTCGACTACGACGGGGTCCGACACCTCCGCTGCGAGGCCCGGGAGCGCCTCGCGGCGATCCGGCCGAGATCCCTCGGGCAGGCCGCGCGCGTCGCGGGGGTGCGCCCGGCGGACGTTTCGGTGCTCATGATCCACCTGGGGAAAGGATGACGTGACGGCACGGCTCCCGGCCGGAAATCCGTGGAACCGGTCCGGCCCGGACGTTAGAATCAACCCGTGTTTCGGGGTGCATGCCGGGAGGGGGTATGGCGAAGGCGAAGAGGCGGCGGCCGTCGGTCTCCCGCAGGAAGAAGTCGCGGCGCCCGGCCAGGGGGACGAGCCGGAAGGCGCTGCTGAGGCGCCGGATCCTCGATCGGAAACGGACCCCCGAGGGGCGCGAGGCGGACCGTACGCGGAACCTCGCCATCCTCAAGGACCGCGCGGCCAAGCTGGCGTGGCGAAAGGCCAAGAAGGCGGCCCTCAAGGCCCAGGTCGTCTCGGACCTCGCCGCGCGGAAGCAGCGCGAGGCGCAGGACCTCGGGGACCTGGCCGTCCGGAAACAGCGGGAGGCCAAGGATGCGTGGGCCGCGGCCAAGCAGGCCCTCCTCCGCCTGGCTGAGGCCATGAACCGGCGCCGTGCCCTGCTTTCCTGACGGTCACAGTTTGAGCATGCCGTGGACATCAATCTGACAGTCCTTCTGGCGGCCGCCCGGTGTGGTGTCCAGGGCGTCGGGTGGCGCAGCAATTCTTTATTTTGCAATGTGTTGCGGCTGCCGCTTTCGCAGGTTCCCCCGGCGGCGGGCACGGCATTTGCGCGTTGCCGGATACGATGACGCCTGGAACGAGACACGCTCCCGGGACGGTGATGGGTGCCCCGGCCGCCCTTTCGGCGGCCCGGGCGGCAGGTCCGTTCTCCTGGCTGTTTTCGTTCGCGATGCACGGCGGGTTTCTGGCCTTCGCCGCGTACGTGGTGACGTCCCCCGGGATTCTGCCGAGAGACCGGACCCCGCCCCTCCCTCTGGTCATTCACCCTTCGACGGATCGCCCCGAGTCCCTGGAGTTCGAGAGGCCCTCGGCCGCGCCGCTCGCGCGCCAGCCTGAAGTCGTGACCGTTCCCGAGCTCCTGCCCGACGAGGATCCCCTCCCGCGGCTGGAGGACCTGCCGCCTCCCCCGGTGGTCGTCTCCGCCGAGCCGCTGCCCGAGGAGCCCGTTCCGCCCGATGCGCTGACCATGCGGATCGCGCCGGCACCCGCTCGAATCCCGCCGGTCCCCGAGGCGTCGGCCGAGACCGAGGCGGAGACTGTGTCCGCCCCCCATCCCGCCCAGCCGATCCGGATCGACTATCCCGTGCAGGCCCGCCGGCGGGGCGTGGAGGGGGTGGTCGAGGTGGAGATCGCGGTGGACGAGGCGGGGTCGGTGACGACCCTGCGGGTGGTGGTCTCCTCCGGGCACCCCGTGCTCGACGAGGCCGCCCTGCGGGGGCTCTCCGGCGTCCGCTTTACCCCGGCCTTCCGCAACGGCCGTCCCATCCCCCACACATTTCGCCAGCCCGTCCGGTTCGTTCACCGCGAGGCGCGCTGAACAGAAACGCCCCGCCGTGGCCGGCGGGGCGTCTCGAGCCTTCCCTGTCCCGGATTCCCGCCTCGTGTGTCTCCCGGATTCGCGCGCGTTCGTGCGGATGCGTGGACGATTACGTCTGCTTCTCCATCAGGTAGGTCATCAGCCCCGTCTCCGGCGGCTCGGTCCCGAGCTGGCGGAGCTGCGCCGCGGCCTGTGCGCGGTGATAGGCCGAGTGCATGACGACATGGAGCATCTGCCAGTGGAGGGCCATCTCCCGGAACTGGCCTTGGAAGTCGACGTAGCTGAACTTCTCCTTCATGTTGTCGTCGTTCATGAGCCGGATATAGTCCTCGAACTCGACCCGGTAGTGCTCCCACCGCTGCTGCAGGTCGCCGAGGGTGGGGATCCGGTCGGGACCGACCATCGCCTTGGGGGAGTTCCCCTTCCAGCGGTCCATCCAGAGGCGGTGGCCGGCGAAGGTGTGGACGAGCGTGCCGAAGAGGCTGCCGAAGCTGGAGCCGAGGTCCTGCATGAGCTGCTCGGCGGGCAGCGCGGCCGCGGCGTCGAGCAACCGCTTCGTGGCCCACGCGTCGTAGTCGTACAGGTCCGCGATGTCGCTCCGGTCCATGGGGATTCCCTCCAATGATCCGCGGAGATAAACATAGCAATCCGGGGCGGGGGGGTGCAACGGAATCCGGTGGCCGCCGCGGCGGCGTGTCGGGCGGCCCGGCCCAAATGGGCCCGGCGGCGCGGTCCCCGATCCCCGCGGTATCGTGGCCGGGGGTGCGCGGGGGCCTTCGTGCGGTCGCATCGGGTCGCGGCTCCCGGATTTCCCGCGGCCGCTCCCCGGATAATCCTTGGAGCGGGGCTCCGGCTGCGCTAGGATCGTCCTGTTCTCCGGGTCTCTCCTTTCAGGACAAGATGCCATGCACCGTC
>CAYUME010000308.1:0-6187 GCA_964445475.1 uncultured Planctomycetia bacterium | reverse complement strand
CGGGCGCCGGCTCGAGGGGCGCGTCCGCGTCAACGGCTCCAAGAACGACGCCCTGCCCCTCCTCGCCGCCGCCCTCCTTGCCGAGGGCCGCACCCGCCTGCTCGGCGTCCCGCACCTCAGCGACATCGCCACGATGCTCAAGATCCTCCGCGAGCTCGGCGCCCACGTCGAACACCGCGCTGACGGCGCCGTCACCGTGAAGGTCACGGACGCGTCGAACGTCGAGGCCTCCTACGAGAACGTCTCGACGATGCGCGCCTCCGTCTGCGTCCTCGGCCCGCTCCTCGCCCGCCGCGGCAGGGCGAAGGTCTCGCTGCCCGGCGGCTGCGTCATCGGCGTCCGTCCGATCGACCTCCACCTGAAGGGCTTCGCCGCCCTCGGGGCGGACATCCGGACCGAGCACGGCTACGTCGTCGCCGAGGCGAAGAAGGGCCTGCGGGGGGGCGAGATCTACCTCGGCGGCCCCTACGGTTCCACCGTCACCGGCACCGCCAACGTCCTCATGGCCGCGACGCTGGCGAAGGGGACCACCGTCCTCGAGAGCGCCGCCTGCGAGCCGGAGGTGGAGGACCTCGCGAAGCTGCTGATCGCCATGGGCGCGAAGATCGAGGGCGCCGGCACCCACCGGCTCGTCGTCACCGGCGTCGAGCGCCTCCAGGGCGTCGAGCACGCGGTCATCCCCGACCGGATCGAGGCCGGGACGTTCCTCGCCGCCGGCGCCATCACGCGCGGGAATCTCCTCGTCGAGAACGCGCGGCTCGATCACCTCGCCGCGGCGGTCCACGCCCTCCGCCAGGTCGGCGCGACCGTCGAGCGCGAGAACGACGCCGGGCCGGCGACATCACGGCCCTCCCGTATCCCGGCTTCGCCACCGACCTCCAGGCCCAGTTCATGGCCCTGCTGGCCTGCGCCGAGGGGATCAGCGTCATCACCGAGAAGATCTACCCCGACCGTTTCATGCACGTGCCGGAGCTGAACCGGATGGGGGCGCAGATCCGGAAGGAGGGGGCGTCGGCGATCATCCACGGCGTGCGGGAGCTGCACGGCGCGCCCGTGATGGCCAGCGACCTGCGCGCCAGCGCCGCCCTCGTCGTCGCCGGCCTCGCCGCCAAGGGCACCACCGAGGTCCGCCGCGTCTACCACATCGACCGCGGCTACGAGCGGATCGAGGAACGGCTCAACGCGTGCGGGGCGTCCGTCCGGAGGGCCGTCGACAAGGTCCTGTTGGTGAAGTAGCCGGGCGTCGTCCGCCCCGCCCCCGCGGCGTCGGGACGGGGAGGGGCCGGTGGCGTTTCGTCACGGCCCCGCATGGAAGTCCACGCGCCACGCCCCCCCCACCCGCCGGGCCCCCACCGGCGTCTCCTTTCCCGACGCGTCGCGCACCACCAGCACCGCCTCGTCCCCGTTCCGCCGCACCGAGGCGACGCGGCTGCCGGCCATGTCCGCCCGCAGCTTCTCCCACGACGACCGCAGGTGCTCGGCCGTCGACATGTGGCGCATCGACTTGGCGAAGAAGCCCTTCGCGTCCAGCGTCTTCAGGTCCCCCGGCCGGATGTCCATCGCGCGGAGCCGGGACTCGTAGTCGGAGGTGCCGGCGGCGACCTCGCGGCGGAGCTTGTCGAACTGCGCCTCGATGGTCGCCTGGGCGGCGGGCGTGAAGAGACTCCAGGCGGCATCCCACGCCTTGTTGACGAAGGCCTCCCGGAAGGTGCTCCACGCCGCCGCGGCCGCCGCATCCCCCCCGTCCGCCGCGGTCGAAGCGGCCGGCGTCGCGGGCCCGGCCCCGTCCCCCCCGCCGCATCCGGCCGCCGCCGCAAGGGCCAGCGCCAGAAGCGTCCCGGCCGCCCGATTTCCGGCTCGCCCGTTTCGCATGCTCGATTCCCCCGTCTCAATTCCCGTGGGGCGCTCCGGCATAGATCCACTCCAGCAACGTCCGCCCCACCGCGCCCAGCGTCTCCGCGTCGCACTTGTCCATCGTGTCGGCCGACGTGTGCCACCAGGCGTTCTCCGGACCGTACGCGTAGTCGATGACGACGAGCGCGGGGATCCCCCGGGCGAGGAACGCGGTGTGGTCGTCCGTGAGGGGCGTCTCCACCCGGGAGGGGAAGAAGGCCGCCGCCCCGGCCCGCCCCGCCGCCGCCCAGACGGCGTCCGCCAGCCCCCGCGCCCGGAACTGGAAGTCCTGCCGGCGGGGGAACTCCGCCTGCCGCTCGGCGACGAGGTCGACAATCACCACCGCCCGAGGCCGGTCCTGCGCCGGGAGGGCGTCCAGCGACCGCGCGGCGTGGCGCGAGCCGACCAGGTAGTCGCCCGACAGCTCCCCCGGCCCGCCGAAGTCCTCGCCGTCGAAGAAGGCGAGGACGACGGGGACCGGCGGCGGGCTCCGCCGGAAGGCGCGGGCCAGCTCGAGGAGGAGGGCGACGCCGGAGCCGCCGTCGTTCGCCCCGGGCACGGGCTGGTCCCGCTTCGCCGGGTCGGGATCCGCGTGGCAGCGGGCCTGCGTGTCGGGGTGCGTGCCGACCCAGACGGGGGCGCCCGCGCCGCCGAACCGCCCGAACAGGTTGACGAAGGGCTCGGGCGATCCCGAGAGGCCGGTGTAGGTGAAGGCCTCCGTCCTCACGACGGCGCCCGCCTCGCGGAGGCGCGCCTCGATCCGGCGCCGGCACGCGTCGAGGCCGGGCGATCCGTGGTGCCGCGGGCCGAGGTCGAAGACCGCCTGCAGGTCCGCGAAGGCCGCGGCGGCGTCGAAGGCGGGCGGCGGGGCGGCGGCGGGCGCGGGTTCCTCCCGGGCCGGCCGCGGGGGCCTGACGGCGACGACCAGCAGCCCCGCGGCGCACGCCAGGCCTCCGACGAAGAGCAGCCAGAGGCCGAGGGGGGAGCGGGGAGCCGGAAGGGCAGGGTGTTTCATGATGAAGGCCCGCAGGCGGACGACACGCGAGGGGGAGGGCGAGCCTCCCGGCGAGCCCCGCGGTGCACCCGGCGGAAGCCTCGCGCTCCCCCCGGGGGATATCCCGTCAGAACGGCATCGTCTCCACCGGCGCGTAGTCGTCGGTGAGCAGCGTCGCGGCGGGATCCGGGGCCCGATCGAGGCGGTTGTCGAGCAGGCCGACCGCCGACTCCGCGATCTTCCCCGCCGTCGCGAGCTCCTTCGCCCGCGCGACCGCCGCGTCGATCGTCACGGCCCCGCGGGCGGCGACGAAGATCACGTTCCGCGACTGCTCGCACCCGATCCACTTGTGGACGTCGAAGACGTGGACGTGGCGGGCCGCGGGGCCGGCCGGGTCGGGATCTCCGAAGGCCTCCGCCATCGTGCGGTGGACGGCGCGGAACATGGCCCCCTTCTTCCCCTCCAGCCCGCTGATCACGTTCATGACCAGGACGCCGCCCGGGGCGAGCCGGTCCCGGATCTCCCGGAAGTACTCCCGCGTCGTCAGGTGGAAGGGGATCCGGCCGCCGATCGTGAAGGCGTCGAGGACGATCGCGTCGTACGGCTCCCCCTGCCGGCGGATGAACATCCGGCCATCCATCTCGACCATCCGCAGGCCCGGGTGGTTCCGCGGCACGAAGAAGAGGTCCTGGCAGACCTGGAGCACGACGGGGTCGATGTCGACGAGGTCGATCTTCACCCCGGGATAGGCGTTGAGGAACTCGCGGGGGCCGACGCCGCCGCCCGCGCCGATGAAGCAGACGCGCTGGAGCGGCCAGGCGAAGGCGGGGGCGAGGTGGAAGAACTTCGTGTACTCGGAGCGGCCCCGGTACTCCGGCGGCTCGAGCGAGATCTGGGTCTCGACGAAGCGGTTGAACCGGAGGTGGCGGCTCCCGCCGCTGTCGTCCGTGACGTAGATGTGGTGGTAGGGGGTCTCCGCCTCGAAGCGCGTGGCGCCGACGCCGGGCGGGAGGAGGTCGGGCGAGGGCGTCACCGCCCAGACCGCCGTGACGAGGAGGCAGCAGGCGACGGGGAGGGCGGCGCGGAGGCCCGTCCCCAGCGTCAGCGCGGAGGCGACCATCATCGCCCCGCCGAGGCACTTGAGGATGAGGGACATCCCGATCCACGGGATGAGCACGAAGGTGGTGACGAACGTCCCGGCGAAGCTGCCGATGGTGGAGAGGGCGTAGAGGAGGCCGGCCGTCCGCCCCATGCTCTCCACCGCCCGCGCCTGGAGCCGGATGGCGAACGGGGAGACCATGCCGAGGAGGATGCCGGGGACGAGGAAGAGGAAGGCCGAGGCCAGCACCGGCCCCCAGAGGACGAAGTGCTCGCCGATGGCGCCGCAGACGACGGGCCCCAGATAGGGGACGGAGAAGACGCCGGCGGCGGCGCCGATCCCGATCCCGCCGAGGAGCCGCCGCAGCGGCCACCGGTCCGCCACCCGCCCGCCCCACCAGTACCCGAGGCCGAGCGCGGCCAGGACGATCCCGATCAGCGCCCCCCAGACGTAGATGGAGTTGCCGAAGAAGGGCGCCAGCACCCGGCTCCCCGCGATCTCGAACCCCATCAGGACGAAACCGGCGGTGAAGACGAGGATCAGCAGCGGCCAGTCGGTCCGGGGCGGCGGAGCGGAGGCCGGGGCGGCGGACGGCTCGGACGCGGGCATCGGGGTCGCATGGGATTTGGGCATAGGCCCCGGATTATACCGGGGGCAGGACGCAAGGAAAGCCAATTCCGGCGGGCCCGTGGTGGGAGGGATTGGTCGGGCCCGGCACGCGAGCCGTGAACGGGGTGGCCCGACAACCCCGATTACTTCGTCACCGTCCACGTCGACGGTTTCGAGCACCGCAGGAAGTATCCCTCCCCCGGCGTCAGCGTGAAGTCCACTCCCGCGCCCCCCGACGTGTAGACGTCATAGCCCGACCCGGTGAAGCGCAGGATCCGCGTCGACTCCCCGCCGTCCGCCGCGATCTCCGACAGGGCGATCGATGCCGAGTACCGGCCCGGGGACGACGGCTCGACCGGCAGGGCGACCAGGTTGTAGCCATCGACCAGGTCCAGGGGCGCGCCCGCGGCGGCGAAGAGGAATCCCGTCGGCTGCCACGTCCCGGCCTCCGTGCACCGGACGAAATATCCCTCCCCGGCCTTCACGTCGAAGTCGATCCCCACGCCGCCGCTGGTGTAGACGTCGTAGCCGGAGCCGGTGAAGCGCAGGACGCGCGTGCAGGCGAGGCCGCTGGCGGCCAGGGACTGGATCAGGTCGGAGGCCTTCAGGAGGGGCGTCTCGGGCTGGAGGGGAAGGGCGATGAGCGTGTAGCCGGAGGCGACCGGGATCGACTTCCGGATCCGCACGCGGAGCGTCGCGGCGTTCGAGAGCGCCGACCCGAGGGGGTTCAGGGCGACGCACCGGAAGCGGGTTCCGTCGTCGTCGGGGACCGTCGCGGGCGTCGTGTGGGACGACGCGGCCGCCCCCGGGACGGCGTACCACGTCGTCCCGCTGTCGAGGCTCCGCTGCCAGCCGTAGTCCAGCGGAGCCAACCCGGCCGCGGCCGCAGAGAATTCCGCTGTCTGGCCGGCGTCGACCGTCTGGTCCGTCGGGTGCGCCGAGAAAGACGGCGCCGAGCCGGAGAGCGGCAGGACGACCTCGTCGATCCAGGCGCAGTCGGCGCCGCCGGAGACGCTCTCGTCCTTGACGTAGGTCCACCGGACCGTGTGGGTCCCGGCAGTCACGGCGAACGAGAAGGCCTTCCAGGCGACCTCGCCGGAGAGGCCGGTCTTGGAGGACGTCGTGTCGAGATCCTTCTCCGTGCCGTCGACGTAGAAGTAGACGTAATCCCACCCGGCCTCGCTGGAGACCTTCAGCTTGAAGGTGACCGAGCCGGCGGCAAAGGTGCCGGCGAACTGGATGCCGGCGCTCTGGCTGTCGCCGATGTCGGCGTTCCGCAGGCTGTACCCTCCCTCCGAGGCGGCGGTGCCGGTCACCTCCCAGGAGGCCGCGGTGGAGGGCTGCTGCACCCAGCCGGGGGGGATCCGGAGGAAGCGGGGGAAGACCTCCGTGCGGACCGAGAAGTTGGCGTTGCTCTCGTCATAGATCGCGGCGTCGGCGGCCTTGGAGACCCGGACCCGGTAGTCGGTTCCGTCGGGAATCCCGGCGTCGGGCAGCGTCCAGGCGAACGTGCCGGCGGCGGACGTGGAGGCCGCGATCGTGCTGTGGAAGGCGCCGCCCTGGTAGAGGTCGATCCGGACGGGGGCTCCGCC
>CAYUME010000307.1:5944-6188 GCA_964445475.1 uncultured Planctomycetia bacterium | reverse complement strand
CTGATCAACGACCCCTCCGTCATCCTGGCCGACGAGCCCACCGGCAACCTCGACTCGCGCTCGGAGCGCGAGGTCATGGCCATCTTCAAGCAGCTGAACGACGAGGGGATCACCGTCATCCTGGTCACGCACAACCAGGATATCGCGAATTACGCGCGCCGGACCATCCGGATCCGGGACGGGATGCTCCAACCGGACTGAGGCCGACATGCACCCCGGGTTGACCCTGCGCCTGGCCCTGCGG
>CAYUME010000307.1:0-5934 GCA_964445475.1 uncultured Planctomycetia bacterium | reverse complement strand
AGGGATGATGATCGGCATCGCCAGCGTGATCGCCATGATCGCGATCGGCCAGGGGGCGTCGCTCATGATCCAGCAGCAGGTCAACACGCTCGGCAGCAACATGATCACGCTCTTCCCCAGCGCCACCTCCTCCGGCGGCGTCTCCCTCGGCGCCGGGAGCCGTCCGACCCTCTCCCCGGAGGACGGAGCGGCCGTCGCCCGGGAGATCGACCGCGTCAAGGGCGTCTCCCCGGTCGTCTACACCCGCGGTCAGGCGGCCTACGGCAACCGCAACTGGTGGGTCAGCGGCCTCCGCGGCGAAGGCGCCGAGTACCTCGTCGTCAAGGGCTGGTCCCTCGAGGAAGGGGATTTCTACTCCGAGACGGACGTGGCCGCGGGGAGCAAGGTCTGCGTCGTCGGCCTCACGGTCCGTGACGCCCTCTTCGAGGGCGAGTCCCCCGTCGGCAAGACGATCCGCATCCGCAACATGCCCTTCCGCGTCCTGGGCGTCCTGGGACGAAAGGGGACCGGCGGACACGGGGAGGACCAGGACGACGTCGTCATCCTCCCCTGGACCACCGTCCGACGCGTCCTGCAGGGAGCCTCCGTCAACACGGTCGACGCCCTGCTCGTCTCTGCCGTCACGCCCGACGACGTGCCGCAGGTCCAGCGGGAGGTCATCGCCCTCCTCCGTCAGCGCCACCGCCTCGCCGAACAGCAGGAGAACGACTTCAAGATCATGACGATGGACGAGATGATCGAGACGGCGACGGAAACCTCCCGCACGATGACCCAGCTCCTCGCCCTCATCGCGTCGATCTCCCTCGTCGTGGGGGGGATCGGGATCATGAACATCATGCTGGTGGCGGTGGCGGAGCGGACGCGGGAGATCGGGCTACGGATGGCCGTCGGGGCGCGCGGCCGCGATATCCTGCTTCAGTTCCTCGCCGAGTCGGTCGTGCTCTCGGCCCTGGCGGGCCTCGCCGGCGTGGGGATCGGGGTGGTCGCCTCCCACCTGATCTCCAACACAAAGAGCTGGCCGGTCGCGATCTCCCCCGACGCCGTCGGGCTCTCGGTCCTCTGCGCCTGCGGGGTCGGCATCGGCTTCGGACTCTACCCTGCGCTCCGGGCGTCCCGCCTCGACCCGATCGAGGCGCTGCGTTACGAATGAGCCGCTCAGTCCCGCCAAGCCTTCAGCGGAATCGGCGTAAGGGGCGGGCGGAGCGGCTAATTTAGTGTCGTTTTGGCGGTCCGACCATGCCCCCGCTCCTGGTCTTCCAACTGGCCCTGCGGGCGCTGACGCGCAACAAGGTGCGCACGGCGCTCACCATGCTCGGCATCGTCATCGGCATCGCCAGCGTCATCGCCATGGTCGCCCTCGGCCAGGGGGCCTCGACGATGATCCAGCAGCAGATCAACTCGATGGGCCGGAACCTCCTGATGATCATGCCGGGGGCCGCCTCGTCCCGGGGCTTCTCGTGGGGGGCCGGCAGCATCACGACCCTCACCCCGGACGACGGGAAGGCCATCCTCAAGGAGGTCCCCTCCGTCCGCGCCGCCACCCCCATCGTCCGCACCCGCGCCCAACTGGTCTACGGAAGCCAGAACTGGACCCCCTGGCGGATGGAGGGCGTCAGTCCCGCCTACCTCGACGTGCGCGACTGGGATCTCGACACCGGCCGCTTCCTCACGGAGAATCACGTCCTCTCCGCCAACAAGGTCTGCGTCATCGGCGCCACGGTCGCCGAGTGCCTCTTTGCGGGCGACCCTCCCGTCGGCCGCGAGATCCGGATCAAGAACATGCCGTTCCAGGTGATCGGGGTCCTCACCCGCAAGGGCTCCGACTCGATGGGGCACGACCAGGACGACGCCGTCCTCATCCCCTGGACGACGGTCAAGAAGGTGCTCCAGGGATCGTCGTTCAACAACGTCGACACCCTCCTTATCTCGGTGGCCACGCCCGACGCGGTGGAGGGGACGATGCGCGAGATCACGCGCCTGCTCCGCCAGCGGCACCGGCTCCTCGACCGGGAGGAGAACGACTTCAGCATCCTGTCCATGACGGAAATGGCCACGACGCGCGCGCAGACGTCGGAGATCATGTCGGCCCTCCTCGCCGTCATCGCGTCGATCTCCCTCGTCGTGGGGGGCGTGGGGATCATGAACATCATGCTGGTGGCGGTGGCGGAACGGACGCGGGAGATCGGCCTGCGGATGGCTGTCGGGGCGCGCGGCCGCGACATCCTGCTCCAGTTCCTGATCGAGTCGGTCGTCATCTCGAGCGTCGCGGGCATCCTCGGCATGCTGCTCGGCGCCGCCACGTCCGTCGTCATGTCGAAGACCCTCGGCTGGCCGACCCAGCTCTCGCCGTCCTCCGCAGGAACGGCCATCCTCTTCTCCTGCGGCGTCGGCGTCTTCTTCGGCTTCTACCCGGCCCTCAAGGCGTCGCGCCTTGATCCGGTCGAGGCGCTGCGCTACGAATGACGCGAGCCCGGCCGGGATCGCTTCGCGTTTCCGACAGAGCCCGCGCGGATCCCGCTTTCAGGCCCGCCCCATGAGACGCCTCCTCCCGCTCGCCGCCCTCCTCGCCGCCTCGGCGCCCCCCCTTCACGCCGCACCCGCCGGGGAAAGCCACAGGACGGATTGGCTCCACAAGACCCGCTGGGGCGTCTTCACACATTACCTGACCGGCCCGCAAACGACGGCGGAGGCGTGGAACCGGCAGGTCGACGCCTTCGACGTCCCCGGCCTCGCGAGGCAACTCGAGGCCGTCGGCGCCCGCTATTACGTGATCACCCTCGGCCAGAACTCCGGCCACTTCTGCGCCCCGAACGAGGCCTACGACCGGATCACGGGCATCCGCCCCGGCAAGTGCTCGACACGTGACCTCGTCGCCGACCTCCACGCCGCCCTCGACCCAAAGGGCATCCGCCTGATGCTCTACCTCCCCTGCCAGGTGCCGAATGCCGACCCCGCCGCCCAGAAGGCCTTCGGCCTGCCGGAGGGCGCCCGCGACCAGCCCCTCGACGAGGCCTTCGCCCGGAAATGGGCGGAGGTCATCGCCGCCTGGTCGACCCGCTACGGGAAGCAGATCGCGGGCTGGTGGTTCGACGGCGGGTACGCCCACATCCGGTTCAACGACGCCATCGCCCGCATCTACGCCGACGCGGTGCGGCGCGGCAATCCGGACGCCCTCGCGACCTTCAACCCGGGCGTCACGCTGGTCCGCCACACGCAGGCGGAGGACTACACGGCCGGCGAGATCAACGAGCCGCAGTCCGTCGAATGCGCGGGACGCTGGGTCGCGGGGGCCCAGTGGCACATGTTGAGCTACCTCGGCCCGACGTGGTGCGCGAGCCCGCCCCGGTTCGAGAACGACGTCGTGGTCGAGATGACCCGGAACCTCATCGACGCCGGCGGCGTCGTGACGTGGGACGTGCCGATCCAGGCGAGTGGCCGGATCCCCGAGCCGTTCGTCAGCCAGCTCGTCGCGCTCCGGAAAGGCCTCGCCGCGCCCCCCCCGCCGCCCCCCGCGCCCGTCCCCCCGGGCAACCTCGCCTTCCGGAAGCGGGCGGCACTCCTGGACGTGACCGGCACGAAGCCGCTCGACGTGAACAGCGGGAAGCATTTCGCGCGGCTGGGCGTGGACGGCGACCCCGCCACGCGCGCCCACGCAGGCGGCGAGTGGCCGTGGACGTACCACGTCGACCTCGGCGCCGCGAAGCCGGTGGCGCGCGTCGTGATCACGTTCGACCCCGAGCATTTCGCCACGGAATACAAGGTAAGCCTCTCCGCCGACGGACAGGCCTGGACGGCCGTGGCGCACGTGACGGGATGCAAAGGGGGAAAGCGCGAGCACGCGCTCGCGACACCCCCCTCCCGCTACGTGCGGATCCAGGCCCTCAAGCCGGACGGCCCGAACCAGGAGGGGAGGCAGATGGGAGTGGCCGAGCTCGAGGTGTACGGGACCGCGTCCAAGTAGTCCGCCGGGCCCCCGCCCGATCCGGAGCGAGTCTCGCATGGACAGGCCGGTCATCCTCTCCGCCTACGCCCTGCTGGGCCTCGTCCTCCTCGTCGTCGCCGCGGTCGTGCGGCTCCGGGGTCGGAGCTTCCTCGGCCGCCCCCCCGTTCACCCGGCCGCCTTTGCCGCCGGGAAGGCATGCCTGATCGCGGGGGTCTGCTTTCTCGCGGTCCACGCGGCAGGCCTCGACCTGGCGTTTCGTCCCGCGCCGCCGCAGCTCGCCCGGATCGCGCTCGGGGTCTTCCTCGCCGGCGCGCTCCTGGCCGGCACCGCCCTCGCGACGCTCGGAGCACAGACGAAGATGGGGGTGGGGGAGGACGGCGGCGGACTGCAGACAGGGGGCGTCTACCGGCTCAGCCGGAACCCGATGTACCTCGGCCTCTACGCGATGGGCGCGGGGGGATGCCTGTTCACGCTGAATCCCGTCTGTTTCGTCCTCACTCTCGCCGGCGTCGCCATCCACCACCGGATCATCCTCGGCGAAGAGCGGTTCTTGAAGGGACGGTTCGGGGAGGCGTGGGAACGCTACGCCGCGCGGGTGCGTCGCTACCTGTGACAGGCCCGAAACTCGCGCGCGCCGTCCGCCCGGCGCAGAAGACGCCCCTCCATCTCGTGATCCCCGTGATCGACACCACCTCCCTGTCGATCGGGAACGAGATCGACGGGTGCCTGGGGGCCAAGGAGCGGGGAGGGAAGGCGTATCAGGCCTATTTCGAGGCCGCCCGGTCGCACGCGAAGGCGAAGCGGCCCGTCCTGACGGTCGGCGTCAAGCTGATGTCCGGCGGCCTCCTGAAAGACGGAAGCCCCGCCCGTTCGCTGACCGGGGCGGCGGACGTCGTGATGGTGAATCACAACAGCCCCACCCGCCTATCGCCACCACGGATCGTCTTCACCGCGTCTGCGCGAAGAGCCAGGGGAGGAGCTCCGGCTCGGCGTACGCCTTGTTCCAGCTGTCGTGCCCCACGCCCGGGTACTCCGTATACTTCGGGGCTCCGCCCGCCCCCTTCAGGGCCTCGACGATGCTCCGGGAGCGGGCCGTCTTGACGACGCCGTCGTTGCCGCCGTGGAAGACCCAGACGGGGACCTTCGCGATCAGGGCGGCCTTGGAGTCGTCGGCCCCCCCGCAGACGGGCACCGCCGCCGCCCAGACGGTCGGTTGGCGCATGACCAGGTCCCACGTCCCGTACCCGCCCATGGAGAGGCCGGTCACGTAGAGCCGCTTCGGGTCGACCGGGAATTCCTTGAGCAGCGCCGACACCAGCTCCAGGACCCGCCGCATCGACTCGGTCGGCTTCTCGGACTGCCTGTGGGAGAGCGCGCCCCAGTCCACGTCCGCCCACTTGTCGTTCGCCGCGCACTGGGGGGCGACGACAAACGCGGGGAACTGCTCCTGGCTCTCGGGCTTGACGAAGGTCGCGACGCCGTGCTTGAGCTGGGCCTGGTTGTCGTCGCCCCGTTCGCCCGCCCCGTGAAAGAAGAGGACAAGGGGCCGCTTCCGGCCGGCGTCAGCCCCGTCCGGCTTGAACAGGCGATAGGGGAGGGATCGCCCCTGCGCGTCCCGGAAGAGGCGTCCCTCCATGACGTCGACCGGAGCGGGGGAGGCCACCGCTGCCCCCCCGACGAACAGCACCCCGCACAGCAACATCCGGCACAGGCCGCGCTTCATGGCATCCTCCTCGTTTCCGCCCGGAACGGCCTGCGTGCAGGCCAGAAAAAACGGCGGCCCCCTTTCGGAGACCGCCGTGTCGATCCCGACGCACGAGAGAATAACCGAGAGCGAGGCTTAGCCTTCCGAGCCGACGACGCGGATGTTCTCCGCGCGGGGGCCCTTGGGTCCCTGGCTGGTCTCGAATTCCACGGACTCGCCGCCGCGGAGGGTGTCAAACGACCCGCCCCGGATCGCCGAGTGATGGAAGAAATACTCCCGGCCATCG
>CAYUME010000306.1:0-6250 GCA_964445475.1 uncultured Planctomycetia bacterium | reverse complement strand
AGTCGTTGGTGGGGAACGTCTTGTCCAGCTGGGCCATGCGGCCGCCGACGGCCGGCTTCTCCTCGGCCAGGTAGACGCGGTACCCGGACTCGGCCAGGTCGATGGCCGCCTGCATGCCGCCGATGCCGCCGCCGACCACCAGCGCGGCGCCGATGGGTCCGGGCGGTGCGACTGCTCCCGACAGCGGGGTCCTGTCGTCCGTCTGCGACATGCCGCTCACCTCGATGAATCGTCCCGGGCCCTGCCGGCCCGGCTGTCGTCACGGAATCGCCTCAACGGGACGCAACAGGCCCAGCCCCTCGAGCAGCGGACGCGGATCCGTCAGGTGGCGCGCCCACCACGTGTCCGTCTCGGGCACGCTCAGCGCCAGGCCGACCAGCTCGGTGAAATAGAAGACAGGCAGCCGGGCCCGGCTCAGGCCCTCCGAGACGATTTCCGACTGCCGGACGTCCAGGTTCGCGTGACAGAGGGGACAGGCGACCATCAGCGCGTTGGCCCCCGCCTCGGCGGCCGAATCGAGGATGCGTCCCACGAGCGACTTCATGACGTCCTTGCGGGCAACCCCCATGATGCTTCCGCAGCAGTCGGTCTTTCGGGGCCAGTCGACCGCGTCGGCCCCCAGGGCGACCGCCAAGCGGTCCAGCGACTTCGGATTCTCGTAGTCCTTGACGCCGGTCACGGCGGGAGGACGGACGAGAACGCATCCGTAATAGGACGCGACCTTCAGGCCGTTCAACCGGCGGCGGATGGCCTTCCGGACCCGGCTGACCACCGCTTCGCGTGCGAACAGGTCGAGCAGGAAGACCAGGGCGGCCTGCCCCTGGTATCCGGCCCGGCGCGCAGTCTCCGGGGCCTTGGCGGCCGCCTCCCGTGCCCACCGGAGCCGGGCGAAGCATCCGACACAGGGAATCACGAGCTCCTGCCCTTGCCGCTCGGCCAGCACCAGATTGCGCAGGGCCAGCTGGAGCCCCAGCTGCTCGTCGACCGCCACCGCCTCGTTCGCGCCGCAGCAGCTCCAGTCCGACAGCTCCTGAAGCTCGATCTCGAGATGGCGGCAGACCGCCCGGGCGGACTCGTCGTACTCGCGGCCCGTCCCCTCGAGCGAGCACCCGGGATAGTAGGAGAGCTTCATGTCATGTCGTCCCGTGCTCGGACTGCTCGAACGCCTGACGGATCTCCCGGATGCCCTTCACCCGGGGGCCGAGCAGGCGCAGCTTGCCCTTGAGAAACATGTCGATTCCCAGGCGCAGGTCGCTGAACAGGTCCCCGGTCCGCATCTTGTACCGGCGCATCAGGCCCAGCTCGTGGACGCGCCCCGTTTTCCGGACGGTGTCCATGAAAGATTCCATGAAGTGATGGATGCCCGGCTCCGCGGCGGCGACCCCTTCGCGCTGCGCACGGCGTCGGAGGGCGGCCATGAAACGCGGGGTATCGACGCCGTTGGGGCAGCGCGTCACGCACGTCTTACAGTCCGCGCAGAGCCAGGGGGTCTTCGAGGCCAGGACCTCGTCCTTCATCCCCATCTCGATCATGCGGATGACGCGGTGGGGGAGAAGATCCATCCACGGGGCGATCGGGCACCCGTTGGAGCACTTGCGGCACTGGTAACAGGCGGTCAGGGAGGTCCCGGTCTCCCGCTCGACCTCGTGGAGGAAGGAGACCCCGCGAGGCGCAAGGGGGGCGGAGTGCGAGGTCGTCCGCGCGGCTTCGTCGACCCGGGGAGTGGACGCGCTCCCGGTGGCGACGGCGTCTGAGGAGGATTGGGCCATGCCGACGTCCCTCCACGCTTCATGACCACCCGGCACCCGTTCGCCTGCGGTCCACGCTCTCCCCCGCAGTGCAGACGCAAACAACGGATTAAATCAGTTCTACCAAGACAAGAGGCCCGTCGACAAGCGGAATAATGCGGAAGCGGCAATTCGTGAACAGATCCTCGATCTCCCGTATGAACATCCCCGCGCACCCTGCCCGAAAGGACCCGAACCGCATCCGGCGTCACGGGTCAGGACTGCGCACACTCCGTGCGCCGGCTCCCCGAGAATAAGCCTGCGCTGCCCCTAGCGGGGTGGGGGTCCCAGCGCGGGGCCCGAGAAAAGAACGCTGACGTCCGACAGTCGCGTACGGGCGAAATGGTCCCGAATCCGCTGGTCCATCTCGCTCAGGAGACTCCCGAAAATGCATCTCCGTTGACACGCGGGATGCGCGAGAAAGCAGCACCGGGCCCGGATTTCGCCCTCCATCACCTCGTAGATGTCGGACAACGTGACCCGGTCGGAGGGTCGGGCCAGCTCGAATCCGCCAGACGGGCCCCGCTTCCCCCGGATAAAGCCGGCCCGTTCGAGCCGCCCCATCACTTTCGCCAGGTGCGCCTCGGAGACCCGGAGCGTTTTCGCGATCGCGCGCGCAGAGACGAATTTCGACGAGGCCGCCAGGACCGCCATCGCATGCAGGGCCAGACTGGCTGCGTCGGAGACGCGGATTAGGCTCGCCATCCCCCCCCCCTTCCATCCCCTATTCACTTATTACGGTATTACTATACCCTATATGCGCACCCGGTCAACCGCAATTGCGGGGGGGACGGGCCCTGTCGCCCCCCTCCCCGAAGATCGTGCCGACTTGCACGAAAGTCTTGTAGTGCCGCACCCCGCCCGATACACTATCAACGCGAAGATCCCACACCGGAGCGCACCGCCACCGCCATGCTGAACGAACTCCTGGCCCCTCGATCCATTGCGATCATCGGGGCATCCCGGACTCCCGGCAAAGTGGGCCACGCGATCCTCTCGAATCTCCTCCAGGCCGGCTACCGGGGCACCCTCATCCCGGTCAACCCATCCGCCACCGAGATCCTGGGGGTGGCCTGCTACCCGGACGTCAACGCATGGAAAGGGGGGCCGCTCGACCTGGCGATCGTGGTCGTCCCAACGGCCTCCGTCCGTGACGCCGTCCAGTCCGCGGCGACACGCGGTGCCCAGGCCGTCGTCGTGATCACCGCCGGATTCCGCGAGGTCGGCGAGGAGGGGATGAAACGCGAGCAGGAGCTCGTCCGGATCTGCAGAGAGCGCGGCCTGCGTCTCATGGGGCCGAACTGCCTGGGGCTCCTCAACACCCACCACCACCTCAACGCCTCCTTTGCCGCCCAGATGCCGATCCCCGGCAACATCTCGATCATCTCCCAGTCGGGTGCCCTCTGCACGGCCATCCTCGACTGGGCGGACCAGCATCACATCGGACTGGCGAAACTGATCAGCATCGGCAACAAGGCGGACCTGACCGAGGTGGACTTCATGTCCGCGCTCGCGAAGGACGAGCAGACCCGGGTGATCGTCGGGTACCTCGAGAGCATCACGTCGGGCGACGAGTTCGTCCGGATGGCGGAGGCTACGGCCTCCCTCAAGCCCGTCGTCATCCTCAAGGCGGGAACCACGGGGGCGGGCGTCAAGGCCGCCTCCTCCCACACGGGCAGCCTGGCGGGAGCGGACATCGCCTACCAGGCAGCCTTCAAGCGGTCCGGCGTGGTCCGCGCGGACTCGTTCGAGTCCCTTTTCGACCACGCCAAGGCCTTCTCCATGCAGCCTCTGCCGAAAGGCAACCGGATCGCGATCGTCACGAATGCGGGCGGGCCCGGCATCATGGCCGCCGACGCGGTGGAGGAGGCGGGACTCCGAATGGCATCGCTCGAGATCGGGGCATCGACGGCCCTGAAGGCCTCGCTGCCGTCGGCGGCCAGCGTCTCGAATCCAATCGACATTCTCGGGGACGCGGACGCCTCACGCTACACGCAGGCCGTCCGGACGGCGCTGTCGGACAACGGCGTGGACGCCGTCCTGGTCATCCTCACGCCGCAGGCGATGACCCAGCCGATCGAGACGGCAAAGGCCATCGTCGATGCCACGCGAAACGCCGGCAAGCCCGTCCTGACCTGCTTCATGGGGGGAACGCGGGTGCAGGCGGCGCGGGACGCCCTGACCGCGTCCTCGATCCCCGATTATCCCGCGCCCCGGCGAGCGGTCGCTTCGCTGGAAGCCATGTGCCAGTACGCGCTGTGGCGACAGCGTCCCGCGCGCGTCGTGACGCGATTCCCCGTGAACCGGCGACGCGTGGAACGGATCCTCTCGCGCCAAGTGCGCGAGGGCACCCCCCAGGTCAACGAGGTGCGCGCCAAGGAGATCCTGCGCGCCTACGACTTCGTCGTCCCCGAGGGGCGCCTGGCGGCGAGCGCCGAGGAAGCCGTCGAAACCGCAAACCGGATCGGCTACCCGGTCGCCATGAAGATCGTCTCGCCCGACATCGTCCACAAGTCCGATCTCGGGGGCGTCTGGCTGAATCTCTCGCGGCCCGACAAGGTGCGCGACGCCTTCGAGCTGATGATGCTCCGGATCCCCCGTCATCTGCCCCACGCGCGAATCGACGGGGCCTACATCGAGAGGATGGCCCCGCGCGGACGGGAGGTCATCCTCGGGATGACGCGCGACCCCCAATTCGGCCCGATGCTCATGTTCGGCCTCGGGGGCATCTTCGTCGAGGTGATGAAGGACGTCTCCTTCCACCTGGCGCCCCTGACCGCCGAAGAGGCCGTGCAGATGCTGACGGCCACGCGATCGTATGCGCTCCTCCGCGGGGCCCGGGGACAGGCCAAAGTCGACGTGACCGCCATCGCCAGCGGGTTGCAGCGCATCAGCCAACTGGCGACCGATTTCCCCCAGATCGCGGAGCTGGACATCAACCCGCTGATCGTAGGCGAGGCAGGCACGCCGCCGGTCGCCGCGGACGCCCGCATCACGATCGCGTTGGGAGCGAAAAAACGATGACCGCACCGACCCGACCCGCCCACGACCCCTCGTGGCGCGACAAATATGCCGACCTGATCACGACCGCCGCTGAGGCGGTCGCCCACATCCGACCGGGTCACCGCGTCTTCGTCGGCACAGGCTGCGCCCAGCCGCAGTCCCTCGTCCGCGCCCTGGCCGCACGCTCCGACGATCTCCGCGACACGGAAATCGTCCACCTCCTGACCTTGGGAGAAGCTCCCTACGCCCTTAAATCGCTCACGTCGAACTTTATCGTCAACAGTTTCTTCATCGCCGAGAACGTCCGATCGCTGATCCAGGAGGGGCTGGGCAACTACACGCCGATCTTCCTCTCCGACATCCCCCGCCTGCTCGGATCCGGCCGCCTCCCGTTGGACGCGGCCCTCATCCAGGTGACGCCGCCCGACGACCGGGGGATGTGCAGCCTCGGCGTCTCGGTGGACATCGTCCGGAGCGCCGCCGAGAACGCCTCCCTCGTGATCGCGCAGGTCAACCCCCGGATGCCGCGGACCCTGGGAGACAGCTTCGTCCACGTCAACGACCTCGACCACCTCGTCTATGTCGAGGAAGAGCTGCCGGAGCTCCCGGTCATCGAAACGACGGAGGTGACGCGGCGCATCGGCGAGTTCGTGGCCTCCCTCGTGGAGGACGGCGCCACGCTGGAGCTGGGCATCGGACGCATCCCGCACGCGGTCCTCGAGTACCTGAAGACCAAGAAGGACCTCGGCATCCATACCGAAATGCTGACGGACGCGATCATCGACCTGATCAAATCGGGCGCCGTCACGGGAGCGCGGAAGTCGGTCGACCGGGACAAGATCGTGGCCAGTTTCTGCATGGGGACGCGCCGGCTCTACGACTACATCGACAACAACCCCGCCTTCTCGTTCCGCCCGACCGAGTACGTCAACGACCCGCACCTCATCGGGCAGCACCACAAGATGGTGGCCGTCAACGTGGCCCTCGAGGTGGACCTGACGGGTCAGGTCTGCGCCGACTCCTTGGGGTCGAAGTTCTTCTCCGGGATCGGGGGACAGGTGGATTTCAACCGCGGGGCCGCCCGGGCCCCTGGCGGCAAGGCGATCATCGCGCTCCCGTCCACGGCCCGGGACGGAGCCGTCTCCCGCATCGTCACCCACCTCTCGCCCGGGGCGGGCGTGGTCACCACGCGCGGCGACATCCACTACGTGGTCACGGAATACGGCGTCGCCTACCTCCACGGGAAGACCATCCAGGAGCGCGCCCTCGCCCTGATCAGCGTCGCCCACCCCGACTTCCGGGAAGTGCTGCTCCGCCAGGCCATCGAGGCGAAATACGTCCGCCAGGGACTGGGCGACGTGGAGGGAAAGATCCTTGTCGGCCCGCCGGAACTGCGGACGACGTTCCTGCTCGACGACGGGATCCCCGTCCTCTTCCGCCCCATCCATCCCACGGACGAG
>CAYUME010000305.1:0-6256 GCA_964445475.1 uncultured Planctomycetia bacterium | reverse complement strand
CGGGGAGCAGCGCCGCCGCGGCGCCCGCCCCCGCCCCGGCGAGGACCCGCCGTCGCGTCACGCCCCCGCAGGACCCGCCCGCGCACCCACACGCCGACCGCCTGTTCCCGTTCGACATGGTCCCTCTCCGAATCAAGGATTTACTCTGTCCGTCCGCCGATATCGGACCGCCGCTCCCGCGGCGGATCGCCGTCGAAGTACCGGCAGCCCTTCCCCACCCGGTCGTGATCCCCCAGGTCCTCCCGCGCACCCTCCACCCGCGCTGTCAGCCGCGCCACGACGTCCGGATGTTGGTCCGCGACGTTCCGCGTCTCGCCGACGTCCGCCTCCAGGTCGTACAGCTCGACCGCTTTCACCTCGTCGATCATCCGGGCCCACCACCCCATGAAGCGGGGTTTCGCCGGGCGCGGCAGGACCAGCTTCCATTTCCCCTGCCGCACCGCGTGCAGGTGCGTATAGCAGTAATAGAAGTAGGCCTCGTGGGGGCCCTGGACGGTCGTCCCGCTGACCAGGGGGAAGAGGTCCTTCCCGTCGATCGTCCGGTCCGCCGGCAGCGCTGCGCCGGCCAGCCGGGCGAACGTCGGGTAAAGGTCCATCGCCGTCACGATCTCCCGGCAGTCCCGCCCGGCGGGGATCGTCCCCGGCCAGCGCATGATGCAGGGCACCCGCGGTCCGCCCTCCCACGACTTCATCTTCGAGCCGCGCAAGGGATCGGCGGAGCCGTAGTAGCCCTTGAGGTAGGCCTCGACCCACGGCCCGTTGTCCGACGTGAAGACGACGAAGGTCTTCTCGTCCAGGTCGAGGGACTTGAGCGTGTCGAGGATCCGCCCCAGGCTCCAGTCCAGCTCCTCAATCACGTCCCCGTAGAGGCCTCCGGCGGAGCGCCCCCGGAAGCGTGCGGAGGCGCCCAACGGCACGTGGGGCATGTTTTGCGCGAGATAGAGGAAGAAGGGCCTCTCCCGGTTCGCCGTGATGAACCGGACCGCCTCGTCCGTGTAGTCCTTCGTCAGGTTGTCCATCCCCGCCTGGTCCAGGCGATCGACCAGGACCTCGCGGTTCCGCAGGATCTGGACCTGGAACGAGGTCCCCGTCACGGTCGGCGTGACGCCGTTGTGGAGGGGCGTGCCGTAGAAAAAATCGAAGCCCTGGGCGTTGGGCATCAGCTCGGGGGGATAGGCGCCGTCCTTCCGGAGCTCGCCCGCCAGGTGCCACTTGCCGACCAGGCCGGTGGCATAGCCTGCCGTCTTGAGGACCTCCGGCAGCAGGATCTCCTTCGGATGGACGACGGTGTGGAGGTGCTTCCGGTTGCCGGGCTCGGCCACGCGGAGGGGGTAGGAGCCGGTCATCAGCCCCGCCCGGCTCGGGCCGCAAACGGGAGAGGCCACGTAGAAGTCGGTGAACCGCATCCCCTCACGGGCCATGCGGTCCAGGTGAGGCGTCTTGATCGACGGCGACCCGAAGCAGCCGACGTCGTTGTATCCCTGGTCGTCGGTGAAGAAGATGACGAAGTTGGGGCGGGGCGGCTCGGCCGGCGCCGGCGGCGCGGCGGCGGACGGGAGGGCGGCGGCGGACAGGAGCCAGGCGGCCTTCATCGGGGGCCTCGCGTCACAGGGTATCCGGGACGCAACCGCGTCGTCGTCGGGCCACGTCACGGCGCGCGCGCGGTCCGGGGCGGGCTCCAGCCCCAGCATGTGCCGCTTCGCGGCGTCCGGGTTCGCGCCAACGATCTCCGCGGCGAAGACGTGCTCGCCCGCCTTCAGCGTGTGCGTCCCCAGCGTGATCGTCCGGTCGTGGTTCTCCCGGCTGTAGAGGTCGACGGCGCCGCCCAGCTTCTCACCGTCGAGCGAGAACTGGAAGATGCCGTAGTCGAAGGCGCGGGTGTTGTTCATGGCGAGGGTGTAGGTCCCGGCGCGGGCGACGGGGAGGGCCAGCTCGAGGCGGTCGCCGGGCCGGCCGTCGCGCCACCAGAGCTGCTGTCCCCCGCTCCACCGGTCGTCGGACTGGACCTCGATCACCCCCCCGGTCCGCTTCAGGATGCGGGCGGACTCCCCCTCGACCGTGTCGTCCGGGGGCCGGTCGGGGGCGTCGTAGACCTTCCGCCCCTCGCGGAGCGCCTCGCGTCTCTGCATCTCCGCATCGAGGAGCCGGGCGTACTTCGCGTCGCGCCGCCGGTCGTCCTCGCAGGCCTCGAAGCCGGGGGCGTCCGGCTCCGGCCGCTCGCGCAGCTCGTCCCGTCCGGCCGCGATGAGGACGAGCGCCTCGCGGTACGCGGGGGCGTCCCGCTCCGCCAGCCCCGCCAGGCAGGGACTGCGCTCGGGTCGGTCGAAGGCGATCTGCGGCCCGAGGCGCCGCTTGTGGTCGGCCAGCTTCGACAGCGGGGCGCCGGTCAGCGCTTCCAGCCGCTTCAGCTGGCGTCCGTCGAGCGGCGCGCGGCCCGCCAGGTTCCCCGGGTGGGCGCTGGCGTAGCTCGGGTAGTAGGGGGCGTTGATGTCGATCCACGTCACGATCCGGTCGACGTCCTCCGCGCCCAGCCGCACGTCGTAGTGCCCCTTCCGGATCACCTCCACCCGGCGGCTGGCGTGGGAGCCCCACGAGCGGGCGGGCTGGACCTGCGCGGGGCCGGCGCCGACGGGGCGGATCAGCTGCTTCCGCCAGAGCTCGATGTAGGAGGCGTTGAACGCCAGCTCGCGGTCGCCGGCCAGGATCACCTTGCTTTTTCCCTCCGAGCCGAAGTCGTGGCAGGAGACGCAGGCGCGGTCGAAGATCGGCTGCACCTCGGCGCGGTAGCTGAACTCGCGCGCCGGGCCATGCCATCCCGCGAGCCGGCTGGGCGACCGGCGCAGGGCCAGCGGCACCGCCCCGCCGCCGCTCCCCGGCGGCGCCGTCCGCCGCTCGTCGTGGCATCCGACGCAGCCGGTCCACTCGTTCGACTGGACCATCGTGCCGCTCCGCATCGACTGGACCATCATGCCGTCCGCGTCGAGGAGCTGGAAGTAGACGAAGCGGTCCGAGGGGACGGCGAAGGCGGCGGAGCCGTCGGCCTCGACGGGAACGGTGCCGAGGATGCGCTTGCTGTTGAAGTCGTGCCACCCCATCGCCGGGGCCTCCTGGCCCTGGCCGCCCCAGGCGGGCTTCGTCCAGAAGCGCTTCTCGGGGGATTCGACGACGCGGAGGGCCTTGACGTCGCCGCGTCGGACGCCCTGCATGTGCGTGCCCGCGTAGACGTCGGCGACGTAGAAGTACCCCTCCCCGTTCGCGTAGTCGCGGCGTTCGGGGACGACGGGGGATCGCGGGCGGGGGCCGAGGGGCATCGGGTCGTAGCAGCCGGGCCCCTCGACGTGGAGGAGGAGCTCGTTGCCGAAGACGTCGAGGAGGAAGATCCCCATCCGCTCGCCCTCGCCCGTGGCGCGCGAGCAGAGGAAATAGGCGTCGCTGAGCGGGAAGGGGTCCTCGTGCTTGGGGTGGACGCGCTTGAAGTCGTCGAAGCCGCCGCGCTCGTCGACGAGGCCGGCCGCGTCGGCGGGCCAGGTGCGGAGGACGGGCGGGCGGCCGTCGAGGCCGAAGTCGCGATCGACGATCGCCAGCGCCCCCCAGGGGCGGTCGTGGCAGGAGGAGAAGGTGCAGAGGACCTGCAGCGTGCCGGGGATCGGGCGCCCCTCGAGGACGGCGCCGGGACTCCCCGTGTTGTTCCCCCAGTAGATCGCGTGGTTCGTGCCGTCGGGATTGACCGTCCAGAGCCCCTGCGCGTCACCGAAGTTCCGGTCGACGTACTCCCAGCGGTCGTAGAGGATCCGGCCGTCCGGCAGGAGCGCGGCGTGCCCCTCGAAGAGCGTGCTCTTGCCGATCTGCCGGATGTTGGCGCCGTCGGCGTCCATCCGGAAGAGGTTGCCCATGATGTGCCGGTTGCACATGCAGAACTTGGGCTCGCGAGAGGAGGTGAAAACGATGCCGTCGTCGGGGAGGTAGATCGGGTCGATGTCGAAGACGCCGGGGGCCCGGGTCAGGGGCTTCAATCCCGAGCCGTCCGCATGGACCTCGTAGAGGTGATAGTCGTCCTGGATGTCCTTGCGCATGGAAAAGAGGACCTTGCAGCCGTCGAAATGGACGTCGGGGTCGCGGGCGATGCCGGTCGTCGACTCCCAGAGCGTCCGCGTCGCGCCGCCCCGCGCGAGGTCAAGGGTCTTGAGCGCCCCGCCTCCCTGGAAGCTCCCCGTGTTGATCTCGCCCGTCTGGAACATCGTCTCCGTGTTGTGGTGGTCCGGCTTGTACTGGTTGCGGACGACAAAGAGGAGGGGCCGGCCGGAGACGAGGGGGTTGGCGACGAGGGCCTCGCGCTGGAGCGCGGCGAGGTCGGCGCGGACCTTCGCGGGGTCGCCGCCGAGGGCGGCCTCGATCCGTTCGAGACGGGCGAGGTAGTCCGCGGCGCGCGGGTAACGGGCGCCGAAGGTCTCCGCCAGGTCCCGGATCGCCGCCCGCAGCGGCGCCGTCGGGAGCCCGGCGAGCCGGGCCGCTCGGGCGCGCGCCCGCGTGGCCCCGGCGTCGATCTCGCCCCGCGCCGCGAAGTCGTCGAACGTCACGTGCCCCCAGCCGCCGGTGTGGCGGTCGACCACGCGC
Organism: uncultured Planctomycetia bacterium; assembly: GCA_964445475.1. Classification (GTDB taxonomy): domain Bacteria; phylum Planctomycetota; class MHYJ01; order CAYUME01; family CAYUME01; genus CAYUME01. The sequence continues at coordinate 1,642 of CAYUME010000305.1, read as the reverse complement.
AGGAAGACCTTCTGCCCCACCAGCGTCGGGGCCTTCCAGGCGACCTCCTGCATGACCACCGCGTTCTTGCCGCTCGCGCGGAGGTGCTCCCGGCCGTCCAGCGTGCAGAGGGCGACGTAGGTGGTGGGGTGCCTGCCGCCTCCGACGCGGAAGGCCATCTCCGGGGCGCGAAGGGTGAAGACCGGCGACTCCACCACGCCGGTCATCCCGTCGCTTTTCTCCTGTTCCCGCTCGGCCTGCAGCGTGGTCAGGAGCAGCCGGCCCTGGCCGTTCCGCACGTCGCGCGGCTCGCAGACGAGCTTGGCGAAGGCCCCCTCGACGACCGTCCATCCCTGAAGGTCGCCGGCCTCGAAATCGAAGCGGACGCGGCCGGCCGCGGCGGCAGGCTCGCCGGCCGCCGACCCCGCAACCGCCGGCAGCGCCAGGACACACCACGCCGCGGGGAGCAGCGGGCGCGCGACGCGCCGTGGCGTTGGAGTCTTGGATTTCATTGGGATTTCAGATCGGGGCCTCGGACCGCTCCCCCGTCCGTTTTGTTTCGCCTTCGTGCCCCATGTCCGCCGAGATCGCCCGCCCGGCTTCGCGGACCGCCGCCTCGACGTCCTTCGCGCGCTTCGGGTCGAAGTGGGAGTAGAGGCCGGTGATCCCGACGCCGGCCAGGACGCCCCTGTCCACGCCGAAGACCGGCGCGCCGATGCAGAAGGCCCCCGTCGTGTATTCCTGGCGGTCGTACCCCAGGCCCGTCCGGCGCACCGTCGCCAGCTCGTCGCGGAGACGGTCGAGCGAGGTGATTGTCCTCGGCGTCAAGGCGGGCAGCCGGGAGGACAGGACAGCCCGGGTCTCCGCCTCCGGGAGGTGGGCGAGGATGCACTTCCCCATCGCGTTGCAGTGGTAATAGAAGCGGCTGCCGGCCACCAGGTTGAAATAGGCGTCGGCGTTCGGCGCGGCCACGTCGAGGACGAGGACCCGGTCCCGGTCGGGGATGTGGATCGAGGCGGTCTGCTCGGTCCGGACGCAGAGGCGCTCGAGGTGGGGCCGGGCGCGGTCGCGCAGCGTGAAGCGCGGCATCAGGCGGACGCCGACGCGGAAGAAGCCGGTGCCGAGCCGGTAGCCGCGGCCGGGCTCGTCCCAGGCGAGGTAGCCGCGCCCCTCAAGGCGCTTGCAGATGCGGAAGACGGAGTTGGTGGAGATGCGGAGCTGGCGGGAGAGCTCGGAGACGCCGTAGGGACGGGACTTGTCAAGAAGGAACTCGACGATGTCGAGGACGCGGTCGACGGCGGGGGCGGCGTAGCCGTCCGGCGCGGTGCGCGCCCGGCGCGGGGCAGCCGTCTCGTCGCGTCCCCTCGGCGGCGGTCCCATGCCCTGGACCCCAATTATTCTACTATTGGCATAGTCCTTTTATATATAGCATGTAGAATCCTCCCGGTCAAGGCTCTCTCCCGGATCTGCGCATTCCGCGTAATCCGCCCCCCCCCAGATCCGCGTGATCCGCGTGTTCTGCGGGCCCCCCTCAGGTCCGCGTGATCCGCGTGTTCTGCGGGCCCCCCTCAGGTCCGCGTGATCCGCGGGCCGCGTCGTCTGCGGGCTCAAAACGCCGCGTGCTCCGTCCGCGACAGGATCTCGTCCTGGAGGTCGCGCGACA
>CAYUME010000304.1:0-6264 GCA_964445475.1 uncultured Planctomycetia bacterium | reverse complement strand
AGTGACGCTCGCCATGCAGGGATTCGCTTCGCTCATCCCTGCATGGCTCGCTTTGCAACAGACGGCGCGGCATACAGCCGCCGCGCCGTCTGTGGCATTCCGCGGGCGGGTCTACGGCGGACGCGCCGAAGCCGTAGCGAAGGTGGGCGGACCCCGCCCGCGGTCTATACGCCCCGCCTTGACTGGCGGGGCTTCCGGGCGGAGGCGGGTGACGCCGACAAAACCTTGCGCCCACGCGCGCTTTTGAGATAATACTCGACAAGGAAGGAGCGCACGACCCATGGGCCTCTTCGACCTCTTCCGGGGCAAAAGCGACCTCGAGCGGCTGGAACAGGAGACGGCGGCCAACCCGACCGCCGCCGGCCTGGCCTCCTTGTCCGAGCGCTACCAGGCTGCGGGCGATGTCGCGCGCGCCCTGGAGACCGCCAAGCGAGCCGCCGAGCAGTTCCCCGACTCCGAGCACGCGCGCAACGCCTACCAGACCATCCGCCGCCTCCAGATGCAGAACCGCATCGTGGAGCTCCAGCGACGGATCGAGCACGACCCCGTTCCCGGGGACTTCGAGGTGCTCGCCAACCTGTACTATCACGATCTCGGTGACCACGACAAGGCGCTGGACCTCACGCGCCGGGGCCTCGAGCGGTTCCCGAAAAACGAGGGCCTCCATTTCCTCGACGGGCAGATCCGGCTCGACCGCTTCCACAACGAGTTCATCGCCCGCGACGGGGCGAAGAGCCTCGAGCACCTGATGGACGCCGCGCGCCTCAACCCGCAGAACTACCGGGCCCTCCTCCTGCTGGCCCGCCTGTACGGCGAGCTCGGGCTGACCCAGCAGGCCCGGGAACGGATCGCCGCCCTGCGGCTCCTCGCCCCCGGCGACGAATCGGTCGCCGCGCTCGAGAAGGCCCTGCCCCCCGAGCCGCTCTTCACCGACGTGGACGACGCCCTGGGGGCCGTGGAACAGGGGCGGGGCATCCTGCCCGCCGCCGCCGCCGTCGCCGCCCTCTTCGGCGCCCGGGCCGCCGTGCAGCGCCCCGCCGCCGACCCCGCCCAGATCCAGGTCACCCTCAAGAGCCTGGTCGACCCGGCCTGGTCTCTGGGGGCTTTCGCCTTCACGACCGACGGGCAGAATCTCGGGTTCGAGGTCCGGCCCGACCTGGAGGGGCCCGTCTGGCAGCAGGCCCTCATTGCCATCCACCACGCGGCCGAGGTGGCTTCCCGCCGCATGGACATCGGGGGGTTCCACGCCGGGACGCTGGACTGTCCGACCCGCCGCATCCATATGCGCGAGCGGGGATCGCTGGTCCTGGCCCTGATCGCCCGGTCCAACTCCCGGGCGAACGACGTAGAAACGGCGCTGGCGCGCGCCCTGGAAACCATCTGAGCGACCGGACGGAAGGCAAGGGAACCCCTTGACAGGCGTAAGAGCCCGGGGGTAACGTAGCGGAAAGGAATGGGGTGACGCATGCGTGGCGTCCTGCAAGAGCTGAACCGGGAAGTCGGCGTCAAGGGCAGCATGATCCTGACGCGCGACGGCATCGTCGTCGCCGCCGAGCTCGGCCCCGGCCTCGACAACGACACCGTGGCGGCGATCGCCTCGTCCGTGGTCCAGTCCTTCAACACGGTCCTCGGCCCCCTCAAGCAGGCCCCCTTCTTCAAGTTCATCTTCACGGCCGCCCACGGGCGCATGGTCTTCGTCGCCACCGGCGAGGCTTACATCGCCGTTGTCCTGAACAAGGACATCAAGGTGGACGTCTCCATGCTCTCCATCGAGGGCGCCGCACGCCGCATCCGCAACCTGACCGAGATCCGGCTCTGAGCCTCCCATGGTGCAATTCAACTTCGCCCGGCGCGAGGTCTCCTGCAAGCTCGTCTATTACGGGCCGGGGATGAGCGGCAAGACCACCAACATCGAGATGATCCACCAGCAGGCCCCGCAGGAGATGAAGGGGCAGCTCACCTCGATCGCCACGGAAGGGGACCGCACGCTCTTTTTCGACTTCCTCCCCCTCGACCTCGGCGAGATCGCCGGCATGCGGACGAAGTTCCAGCTCTACACCGTGCCCGGCCAGGTCTACTACGACTCCACCCGCAAGCTCGTCCTCCAGGGCGCCGACGGCGTCGCCTTTGTCGCCGACTCCAATCCCGCCAAGCGCCAGGAGAACATCGACTCCCTCCGAAACCTCGAGCACAACCTCCGCGAGTACGGGGTCGAGCTCCGCAACTTCCCCCACGTCATCCAGCTCAACAAGCGGGACCTGGCCGACGCGATGGACGTCGCCACCATGGAACAGGACTTCAACTTCTACGGCGCCCCGACCCACGAGGCGGTGGCCTTCAAGGGCGAAGGCGTCATGACGACCTTGAAGCTGCTCGCCAAGCTGGTGCTCGACCGGCTCAACGAGGAGTTCGCCTCGGGGCGCGTCGGGGCCTCCCGGCCGATCGGCGTCCCGGCGGTCGCCAGCCCGCCCAAGACCGTGACGCTGACGCCCGTCGCAGACCCCGTCCCGGCCGCGACGCCCGTCGCGTCTCCCGGCACCGTAACCCTGACGCCCGTCTCCTCGGCTCCACCGGCGCCTCCGCCGGCTTCCTCCCCGTCTCCGCTCGCGCCTCCGCCGGCCTACCCCCCCCCCCCGCCCGCGGCGCGACCGTCCGTCCCGCCGAGCTGCGTCAAGGGCGGCGCGCCGAAGGGGTCCGGCTGCAAGAAGGCCGCGGCCCTGCTCATCGGGATCGGGCTGGCGGCCTTCTCCGCGCTGGCCCTCCTCGTGGCGGCCCTCGGCTGATCGCCCCCCGGCGGGGGCTCCCGCCGCCGTCCCCATATGGGGCCCCGGAGAGTCTTCCGCCGCGGGACCCGTTTTCCGGCGTTTGTATTTTCTTGCAATTTTCCCGCCCTCTCGTATAGTGGCTTCGCTGCGGATCTCTCCCTGGGCGGGAACCGATGCCATGAGTGACGCCGAAAAGCTGCGCGAACAACGCCTTGTGTTCTACAAGGCGGACATGGACAAGATCGACAAGCTGCTCAAGGACTTCCTCCAGCTGGCCAACGGCACGTGCGCGCTCCTGGTGGACAAGGACGGCCATCTCGTCACGCAGCAGGGCAAGACGACCTACGACACCGACACCGTCTCCGCCCTCGTCGCCGGCAGCTTCGCCGCCACCAAACAGATGGCCAAGCTCCTCGGCGAGGAGGAGTTCTCGATCATGTTCCACCAGGGGGCGCGCGACAGCATCCAGCTCTCCCTGGTCGGGGACCGGACGATCCTGGCCGTGATCTTCAACGAGAAGACGACGATGGGCATGGTGCGCCTCTACAGCACGGAAGTGGCCAAGAAGCTGGCGCAGCTCTTCAAGGACATCGCCGGCCGCCAGGCCTCCAGCGCCCCCGACGTCGGCGCCGGCATGGGGGCCGACTACAAGAACGCGGCGAAGAACAAGCTCGACGACCTCTTCGGCCGATAGCGGATCCGTACGCAAAAAAACCGCGGCCCGGACCGAGCGTCCGGGCCGCGGTTTTTTTGTGCCCGGCGGGGCCCCGGCCGGCGGTCAGATGTCGAGGTTCTTCACCTCCAGGGCGTGCTTCTCGATGTACTCGCGACGCGGCTCCACCTCCTCGCCCATCAGGATCGTGAAGATCCGGTCCGCGCGGATCGCGTCCTCCATCGTGACCCGGAGCAGGGTCCGCTGCTTCGGGTCCATGGTCGTGTCCCAGAGCTGCTCGGGGTTCATCTCGCCGAGGCCCTTGTAGCGCTGGACATCGAGGCCGCGCTTGCCGAGGTCGACGACGGCGCGCAGCACGCCTTTCAGATCGTGGGCGGGGAGGGTGCGCCCCTCGGTGAGGAGGACGAACGGCCCCCGCCCGCCCGGCACGGGATCCCGCGCATAGTCGGCGAGCGGGAAGCCGAGCTGCTCGATCGCCTCGAACGTCTCGGCGAGCGCCTGGCGGCCGTGGAACTCGTGGACCTCGATCGCGTGGGGCTCCCGGGCCTCGGGGATCTCGTCCTCGTCGTAGATGACGAACTCCTGGCCGGCCCGCCGCTCCTCCTCGCGGATGAAGGCGTTCATCGCCTCGTCGGCGTGGAAGAAGGCTTCCCGCCCGTCGAGGAGGACGCGGTAGAGGGGAAGCTGCCCGGTCTTCGGGTCGGCCTGAGCGAGGTAGCGCTCGAAGGCCACGCCCTTCTTCTGCACGAGGGCCGCCTGCTCCTCGACCTGCACGAGAAGGTTCACCAGCCGCTCCAGGTCCGGCCCGAGGATCCGGCGCCGCTCGGGGAGGACCTCCAGCGTCGTCCCGTCGAGCCCGAAATGGAGATAGGCCTTCTTCATCTCCTTCTCGCTGTGGATGTACTCCTCCTTCCGGCCCCGCTTCACCTTGTAGAGGGGGGGCTGGGCGATGAAGATGCGGCCCGCCTCGATCAGGGGTCGCATCTGGCGGAAGAAGAAGGTCAGCAGCAGCGTCCGGATGTGCGATCCGTCGACGTCGGCGTCGGCCAGGATGCAGACCTTGCCGTAGCGCAGCTTGTCGAGGTTGAAGTCCTCCTTGCCGATGCCCGTGCCGAGGGCGGTGATGAGGGTGCGGATCTCGTCGTGGGCGAGCATCTTGTCCTCGCGGGCCTTCTCGACGTTGAGGATCTTGCCCTTGAGGGGAAGGATGGCCTGGAAGCGGCGGTCGCGTCCCTGCTTGGCGGAGCCGCCGGCGGAGTCGCCCTCGACGATGAAGATCTCGCTCTCCTCGAGGTCGCGCGACTGGCAGTCGGCCAGCTTGCCCGGGAGGCCGCCGCCGGAGAGGGCGCCCTTGCGGGCCAGGTCGCGCGCCTTCCGCGCCGCCTCCCGCGCCCGCGACGCCACCACGGCCTTCGAGACGATCCCGCGGCCCGTGTCGGGGTGCGCCTCGAGGTACTCCCCCAGCTCCTCGTTGGTGACCTGCTGGACGATCCCCTCCACCTCCGTGTTCGTGAGCTTGACCTTCGTCTGGCTCTCGAACTGGGGGTTCGGGACCTTCACGTTCACGATCGCGGTAAGCCCCTCGCGATAGTCGTCGCCGCTGGGAAGCGGGTCCTTCTCCCGCACCAGGCCCAGCGCCTTGGCCGCGTTGTTCAGCGTCCGCGTCAGCGCCGTCCGGAACCCGGAAAGATGCGTCCCGCCGTCGACCGTGTTGATGCTGTTGGCGAAGCTGAGGACGGTCTCGTCGTAGCGGTCGTTGTACTGGAGGGCGATCTCCACCTGCACGCCGGCGGAGGTGCGCTCGATGTAGAGGATCTCGGGGTGGATCACCCCCTTGTTCTGGTTCAGGTGCTCGACGAAGGCCAGGATCCCGCCGTCGTAGCGGAAGATCTCGTTCCGCTCCGCCTCCCCCCGCTCGTCCGAGATCTGGATCGTCACGCCCCGGTTCAGGAAGGCCAGCTCCCGCAGGCGACGGGCCAGCGTGTCGAAGCTGAAGGCCGTCTCCGTGAAGAGGCCGCGGTCGGGCCGGAAGGTGATCTTCGTCCCCCGCCGCTTGGTCTTCCCCCGCCGCTCCACCGGCCCGCTCGGCTTCCCCCGGCTGTACTCCTGGTGGAAGACCGACTCGTCCCGCCAGACCTCCACCTCGAGGTGCTCGCTCAGCGCGTTCACCGCCGTGAGGCCGACGCCGTGGAGACCGGCCGAGACCTTGTAGGCGTTGTGGTCGAACTTCCCCCCCGCGAACTGCTTGGTCAGGACCACCTCGAGCGCCGACCGCCCCTCCTCGGCATGCAGGTCCACCGGGATCCCGCGCCCGTCGTCCATCACCGTCACGCTGTTGTCCCGGTTGATCCGCACCGCGATGCTGGTGCAGTGCCCGACCTGCGCCTCGTCGATCGAGTTGTCCACTACCTCGAAGACCAGGTGGTGCAGCCCCTTCGGGCCGGTGTCCCCGATGAACATCCCCGGTCGCTCGCGAATCGCCTTGATGCCGTCGAGCACCCGGATCTGCGCCGCGCCGTAGCCGGCGGAGGTCGAGGACTCGGGGGTCGGCGGGCTTTCGGGTTTGTCGGGCTCCATCCGATCCTTTCCTCTCAGGAAAACCTCGCCATTATATCAAAGGGAGAGGATGAAGCCAAGAGACCGTCTGGAAGGGGGCGGGGAGGCTCACGGGGGAGGAAGAGCGCAACCGGCAGCGGCGCAAGAGGATGCGCCTCAATCCGGGCGGGCCCGAAAACACGCCGCTACCGGCGGCCCCGCACACGAAAGGCAACCCGCCGGATCCCGCATCCGGGCACGAGAACCCGGAGGCGCTCCACCAGGTCCTCG